>NZ_DATMTE010000407.1:0-14630 GCF_035564935.1 Chitinophaga sp.
CGCCCTTTGGGGAAATAGTTTCAGGGAACCCGCGTTTTATTATTCATGCTGTTTCAACGCAACAATCCCCTATGAATATTGCCCGTTGTTTTATAACTTAAAGCAAAACACATCATAAATATGCGCAGACTGCTGCTGTTATTACTGTTTGTACCTATACTGGCTTATTCGCAGGAAGACCGGAAGCTTGAAAAGGGATTAAGGAATCTTGTGGCGGGGTTCAATGGGGAGGTAGGTATTTATGTGAAAAACCTCAGAACCGGGCGTTATGCCGGCATCAATGCCGATACCATTTTCCCTACTGCCAGCATTGTAAAAATCCCTATCCTGGTGGGCATCTTCGATAAAATTGAAAAAGGTGAGCTGAAATACCACCAACCGTTGATATACCGCGACTCTATCAAATACGGCGGATCTGGCCTGATGCAGTTCTTCAGGGACAGCACCGCTACAGAACTCAGTGTATTGCTTGCGCTGATGATGTCTTACAGTGATAATACCGCGTCTATATGGAACCAGGCCCTCGCCGGAGGCGGGCAGCGCATCAATGAGCTGATGGAGCAATACGGGTTGGCTGTTACCCGTGTTAATTCCCGTACTCCGGGTCGTGAAGCGATATGGAAAGTATATGGCTGGGGCATGACTACCCCCCGGGAAATGGCCACGTTACTGGTAAAGATCCGCAACAGGGAGGTGATCAGCAAAGCCGCTTCTGAACGGATGTACCGGCTGATGACGCATGGTTATTACGACGAAACAGGGCTGTCGCGCATCCCGCCTTATATACAGGCTGCGCATAAAACCGGCTCCCTGGATGCCTCAAGATCAGAAGTGATACTGGTGAATGAACCGCGTGGTGAATACGTATTTTATGTAGGTACCAAAAATAATAAAGACCAGCGCTGGACCGATGATAACGAGGCGCAAACCCTGATCAGGAACGTTTCCGCCTACCTGTGGAATTACTTCAAACATTAAAAAGACTATCCTGTAGCTATCTTTTCACTACCAGGCGCAGCGCTTCCTCCAGGAACGGCGCCTGTTTTTCATTGATCAGTTTTACCGCTTCCTGCATGGTAAACCAGCCGGCTTTATCAATTTCAGGGTAGGTTTTAAGTTTCCCGCTTTTGGGCGGCCATTCTATTTCAAAAGTGTTGCTTATGATATTTTCCGGTTCCAGGTTGCCGGACGCTACCCAGCAATGCACCTGTTTGCCACCCTTTTGAACCACGGAAGCAAGGCGGGTGAACGGTGGCAGGGGAGTGTAACCGGTCTCCTCCCGGAACTCCCTTACAGCCGCTTCCAGCGGATCTTCACCGGGCGCAATTTCCCCTTTGGGCACCGTCCACCAGCCGGCATCTTTCCTGGTAAAGAAAGGACCGCCGGGATGTACCAGGAAAAATTGCAGCCCCTTGCCAGCGGAGCGGGTAAGCAGTATACCGGCGCTTTGTTTCATATGAAAAGAGATGATGTCCCCAAACTTACAAATATTATAGCTATGCGGGCCGTTCCGGAAATAGCCCGGATGGCTCGCGCAGAAGCTACAGGCAGTGTAACCAAATGCAAATAAACCGCCTGCGGCATTGATCTGCAGCCTGCGGCCCCATTGTCACCCGCCCGTTTCCCATCTCCATAAAAAATAACTACCCGCTTTTATATTTAATTGTTAAATTGACAGTTATATTAACCCGTTCAATTAAACTGAAAAACATTGCCACGTATGAAAAGCCTGTTGCTTACTGTATGCCTTATCAGCCAGATCGCGTTTGCACAGAAAATTCCTGCAAAGAAAGCCGTACTCGCAGCTATGCGTCTCACCAATCAATACTTTATGCAGAAATGGCCCGACCCGGGCAAACCAACTTTCACCAACAAAGAACGCCCTTCCAATTTATGGACACGCGCCGTTTATTATGAAGGACTGATGGCGCTGTATGGGATCGACAAACAGGCGCCTTACTACGAATACGCCACCGCCTGGGGAGATAGCCATCAGTGGGGGCTTTGGGGCGGCACACAGGTGCGGAACGCGGATAATCAATGCTGCGGCCAAACATATATTGACCTCTACCTCATCGATAAAAAGGAAGAACGCATACGGGATATCAAAGCAGCTATCGATAATATGAAAGCCACAGATAAAGTGGACGACTGGTGGTGGATAGATGCACTGCAGATGGCTATGCCGGTGTATGCCCGCCTGGGAGCGATCTATAAAGATACCAGCTATTTTAACCGGATGTATACCATGTACGCCTATACGAAACATAATCACGGCGATCATGGATTGTATAATGCCGCCGATCACCTGTGGTGGAGAGACAAGGATTTTGATCCGCCGTATAAATCGCCTAATGGGGAAGACTGCTATTGGAGCAGGGGAAACGGATGGGTAGTAGCCGCACTGGTACGCACGCTGGAACAACTGCCGGCCAGCGATCCGCATTACAATGAATACCTGCAGGATTACCGCGATATGCTGAAAGCCCTGTTACCCATACAGCGGCCGGATGGATTCTGGAATGTAAGTTTGCATGATGCAAACGAATACGGCGGTATGGAACTTACCGGCACCTCGTTGTTTGTATACGGCATGGCCTGGGGAATTAATCACGGGATGATCAGCAGGAAAACCTATCTGCCGGGAGTACTCAAAGCATGGAACGCCCTGGTTAGAAATTGTATTGCCACAGATGGACGCTTAGGTTACGTACAGGGCACCGGTAAAGAGCCTAAAGACGGGCAACCTGTTTCCTTTGATAAAGTGCCCGATTTCGAAGACTATGGCCTGGGCTGCTTCCTGCTGGCAGGCAGTGAGGTATACAAACTGTAAAATATCCTGCAATAAGCGGTGAAAATTTCGTTACTTGAAGGGAATTTCAACCAAACGGATATTAATCAGGACAAACCTATGCAGGAAGATATAGCATCGTATAAGGCGGAAACAGCTGTGAGCAGGAGTTTACACATCAGGATCATTACCAACCTTACTTTTTGGGTGCTTATTGCCATTATTGCGGGCATATTGCTGGGCAGTTTGGCTCCGGCAACCGGTGTGAAGATGGAGATCATAGGAAAAACGTTTATTGATATTATCAAGTTGTTCATTGCCCCCATCATTTTCCTGACCATTGTTTTGGGGATCAGCGGAATGGATGATCTGAAAAAAGTAGGACGTATTGGTGTAAAATCCCTGCTTTACTTCGAGGTGGTGTCTACCATTTCACTGGCAGCCGGTGTGCTGATGGCGTTACTGATCCGGCCGGGAAAAATAGATAAATCGTCGCTGCAAATTGAAAACGCTTCTAAGTATACTTCCGGCGCAGCAAAGGAGTTCGACTGGCTATCCTTCTTCATGAATAACCTCACCCTCCAGGTATTGGTGGCTGCCATCATTATAGGGGTGCTGCTGAATTACTCAAAGCACCGCCAGGTAGTGATTAAGTGGTTAAGCCAGCTATCGAAAATCGTTTTCAAGGCACTGAAGTATGTAATGTACCTCGCTCCACTGGGCGCTTTCGGGGGAATGGCCTATACAATCGGCAAGTTTGGCCTGCATACACTGGTGCCACTGGCTAAATTAATGGGCACGGTATACCTGACCATGGCCATTTTCATTTTCCTGGTGCTGGGAAGTATCCTGAAGTACTATAAAATGAGCATCCTGAAATACCTGCGGTATATCAGGGAAGAACTGTTGCTGGTACTGGGCACCTCTTCTTCGGAATCGGCCCTGCCGTCGATTATGATGAAGCTGGAGAAAATGGGTTGCAGCAAATCAGTAGTGGGATTAGTGATTCCAACGGGATACTCCTTTAACCTGGATGGAACCTCCATCTACCTGTCGATGTCCGTTATTTTTATCGCGCAGCTGTATGATGTACACCTGAGCCTCGGGGAGATCCTGACCATCATCGGGATCCTGATGGTTACCTCTAAAGGCGCGGCCGGGGTTACCGGCAGCGGTTTTATCGTACTGGCGTCCACATTAACCGCCGTTCACAAGATCCCGGTGGAAGGGCTTGCCTTTTTATTGGGAGTAGATAAATTTATGAGCGAGGCCCGCGCAATTACCAATATCATAGGCAATGGGGTAGCCACTATCGTTATTGCCAAAAGTGAAAAAGAATTTCATCCCCCGGTAGAAAAACCGGTGGAATATGCAGAAGAAACTTATTAAGCACTTCCTTTCTGTTATTATCATTAATTTTATTGGAAGAAATAAGATGATATGAAAAGGACTGAATGGTTCAACAGAACATTCCCGGTAATTGAAGATAACGGCATTTTGCCATCGGTCATCGAACGGCTTTGCGGAACACCTGCCCGTATGGAAGAGATCATCAGCCATATACCATCAAACCTGTTGGTGGTAAAGCCAGGTGGCAAATGGAGCATTAAGGAAGAAGCCGGGCATCTCTCAGATATGGAACCCCTGTGGCTGGGCCGCCTGGAAGACCTGATCAATGGCGCCACTGAGCTGAGAGTGGCGGACCTCACCAATCGCAGAACGCACGAAGCCAATCATAATGAAACGCCCGCCAGCCAGCTGCTGCAACAGTTCAGGGATCAACGGCAACAACTGGTGAACAGGCTCCGGAGCCTGGAAGACGCACAGCTGGAGCGATCAGCCCTGCACCCGCGCCTGAAAACACCCATGCGGATCATTGACCTGGCCTGGTTTGTGGCGGAACACGACGACCATCATATTGCCGGTATCCGGCAGATCCTCCAGGAACACAGCCGTTAGCCGGTAACTAACGGTCACCCATAAACGTTTAAATAATCAACATTCCATGCGCACCTTATTAATACTGGTTACCTGTTTATATTCATTTCCGGCCATAGCCCAGCACCGCTTTGAACTGGATGGAAATGCCGGCGCCCTGCGTAACGGCGATAAAATTTATCTTGTTTACCAGGTGGAAGACCAGCAGAAAACAGATTCCGCTATGGTGGAAGCCGGGCATTTTGTATTTAAAGGAACATTGGAATACCCTGTTATGGGAGCTTTGTATCTTAATAAGAACCCTTATGTACAGCGCCCGGCGCCGGGAGAACAAATGGATTATGTAAGGTTATACCTGGAACCGGCCACCTTTAAAGTAACATCTGCCGATTCGCTGAAGAACATTGTTGTGAAAGGCTCGCCGGTAAACGACCAGCAGGCGGAGCTTCGCGCGATGTTAAAAGAGAATGATGAAAAGTTTCCTGCCTTGCGAAAGGAATTTGACGCACTGCCGGATGAACAGAAGAAAGATAAGAACATCTTTAACGCTTTTGTGGAGCGTGAGAACCAGCTCATGAAAGAATCATTCGCGATTCACCTGGAGTTTGCCAGGAAGCATCCGGCGTCTTATCTCAGCGTGATCAGTCTTGCCCACATAGCCGCACAACCAGGCATGGCCGAAGCAGCAGGGGAGGCTTATGAGCATCTTGCACCCGGGTTAAAAAACACACCGCTCGGGAAACGCATCCCGGTAATGCTCACCGCACGTACCAATACTGAAACAGGCAAACTGGCGCCCGATTTTACACAATATGCACCGGATGGTAAAGCCGTGAAACTCTCTTCATTCAGGGGCAGTTATGTATTAGTGGATTTCTGGGCCAGCTGGTGCGGACCCTGCCGGCAGGAAAACCCTAACGTGCTGAAAGCATACAATAAGTACAAAGAAAAAGGCTTCACCGTACTGGGCGTATCGCTCGATATGCCCGGCCAGAAGAACGCCTGGCTGAAGGCAATAGAACAAGACCAGCTCACATGGCCACAGGTTTCCGACCTGAAAGGATGGGATAACGCAGTAGCACAGCAATATGGTATCCGCTCCATTCCCGCTAATTTCCTGATCGATCCAACCGGTAAGATCATTGCACAGAATCTCCGGGAAGATCATCTGCAGGAAGCACTGGCCCGCATCTTTAAAGAAAATTAAAGAAGGCTATAACTGAACAGCAACTGTCCGGAACTGAACGTTTTTATCAGCCGGGATAGTTGTATCTTGCTGGTTATTAGCGAATTGGGGAATTGGCGCTTTCTTTGGTTGAGCTCTCTCCACTTTGTAACCGGTAAATTTTTTTTATGTTCAGAAGTTATTTCAGAGTTGCCTTTCGTAATCTTTGGAAAAACAAAGCATTTTCTGCTATCAATATTTTAGGGTTGGCCATTGGCCTGGCCACCTGCCTGCTCATCATGATCTATGTGCTGGATGAGCTGAGTTTCGACCGGTTTAATAAGCAGGCAGACCGTATTTACCGGGTGGATGCAGACATTAAATTCGGCGGTACCCGTTACGATATTGCTACCGCCGCTGCGCCTATGGCTGCTGCACTCAGGCAAGACCTGCCTGAAGTAGAGCAGGCCGTTCGTTTCCGCGGCTACGGCGGATTCCTGGTACGCCTCAACGACCGTAATATCAGGGAAGACAAAGTGATTTACGCGGATTCCACACTGTTCAATGTATTCAGCTTTCCACTGGTGGCCGGAGATCCGGCCACGGCACTGACCCAACCTAATTCAGTGGTGATAACAGAAAACACCGCCCGTAAATATTTCAATAGTACAGACGTAGTAGGACGTAACCTGCTCATCAACGACAGCATTAACTACCAGGTTACCGGCGTAATGAAAGAATTGCCCGGTCAGTCGCACCTGCAGTTCGATTTCTTTGCCTCCCTGGCAGGCTCAAAGGAAAGCCGGGAACTCAACTGGCTAAGTAATAATTTTAACACCTATATCGTGTTAAGGGAAGGAGCAGATCCACGGAAAATGCAGGCTAAGCTCAACCAGGTGATCGATAAATATATCGCGCCACAGATAGGATCCGCCATGAACACATCTATGGAAGATTTCCTTAAAACAGGGAACTATATCCGATACAGCCTTATGCCGCTTACAGACATTCACCTGCATAGCAACAAAAAAGCAGAACTGGGGCCGAATAGCGCTATCCAGTATGTATATATCTTTTCGGCAATTGCCATGTTCATCCTGCTTATTGCCTGCGTTAATTTCATGAACCTCTCTACCGCCCGTTCGGCGAACCGTGCAAAAGAAGTAGGGATCAGGAAAGTACTGGGTTCTATCCGCCCGCAGCTGATTGTGCAGTTTATTACAGAATCAATGCTGATCAGCTTTGTAGCCATGATCCTGGCGTTGGGGATTGCCTGGTTGCTGCTGCCTTATTTCAACGAACTGGCGGGTAAGGAAATGAGTATCGGGTTATCATCTACACCCTGGCTGGCGCCGGCATCCCTCATTATCGCCGTTTTGGTAGGACTGCTGGCAGGTAGCTACCCTGCCTTTTTCCTCTCGGCATTCAGGCCGGTGCTGGTGCTGAAAGGCGCCATTGCCAATGGTTTCCGCACAGGACTACTACGTAATTCGCTGGTGGTATTCCAATTCAGCATTTCCATTTTCCTGATCGTAGGCACCATGGTGATCTACAAACAGCTGGGTTATATCCGTAATAAACAACTCGGGTTCAACAGGAGCCAGGTACTGATCGTGCAAAACACTGAGCCGCTGGGCAGTCATGCACGTTCCTTTAAACAGGAACTACTGGCAATGAACGGTGTGGAAGGAGCTACTATGACATCCTATCTGCCTACTTCAGCGCTCCGCAATGACGATCCATTATTCCTGAAACCTGTTCCAGACCAGGAGAACGCTATCACCATGCAAACCTGGTTCGTTGATGATCAGTATATACCCGTGCTGGGCATGAAGATGTTGAAAGGCCGTAACTTTTCGAAGAACTTCGCTACGGATTCACAGGCGGTAGTGATCAACGAAGCAGCTGCACGGCTGATGGGACTTAAAGATCCTCTTAACCAGAAAATATACGAGTTCCGCAACGGTATGCAAAGCAAGGAAATGGATGCTTACCATATCATTGGCGTGGTAAAGGACTTTAACTTCAGCTCCCTCCGCGAACAGGTGACGCCGCTGGCGCTTTTCCTGGGGGAAAACAGAGGTAGTATGGCTTTCCGCATCCGGGGTAATAATATCCCGCAACTGGTAGCGCAGATGGAAGAAAAATGGAAGGTCACAGTGCCCAACCAGCCCTTTAGTTATTCCTTCATGGACGATGATTTTAACGCCTTGTATAAATCGGAGAACCGGATGGGCAAAATTTCCCTGTCGTTCTCCGTGCTGGCTATCTTCATTGCCTGCCTGGGACTCTTCGGACTGGCTGCTTACGCTGCAGAACAGCGTACCCGCGAAATTGGCATCCGTAAAGTGTTGGGCGCTACCGCTACCAATATCGTGCACCTCTTATCCAGGGATTTCCTGAAACTGGTAATGGTTGCCATCCTGTTTGCTTTCCCCGCAGGCTGGTGGGCAATGCATCGCTGGCTGCAGGATTTTGCTTACAGGATCACTATCGGCTGGCAGGTGTTTGGCCTTGCGGCCTTGATGGCCGTTGTTATTGCTTTGCTCACCGTGAGCTTCCAGGCTATCCGGGCTGCGCTCACTGATCCGGTTAAAAGTTTGCGTTCATAACAGGCAAGGTTAAAGCAGCAGGACCCTTAATTCCCCGTTTCATCCGGGTCAGCGGTTTCTTCAAGATTATCTTTTTCGCTGCCTTTACGCAGTTGCACTTTGGGATTGCTTTGTGTACCTGTAACGTTGAAGGGTATACCAAATATGCCAAGTGGAGGTAATCCCAGGCGGCCCTGCAGGTTTAGTTTTCCATCAAGACTTACCTGGCCTTCAAAGCGGGGCCGGAAGCCTGCTACTCGCATTTTTGTTCTGGCAATGGTGATGATATTATTTTTGATGGTAGACTTTATATCTATCTTAGAAAGATCCGGATCCTTCACGCCATCCTTACCGGTAGAACTGCTCACTGCATTGAACAGCTTAAAGCCTTTCATCTTTATTTTCTTTACAGACAATACGCCTTCTCCTTTCAGCGAAGGATAGATGGGATGCATGTTTTCATCCAGTTTGCCGCCTAACCGGTAGTCGAGCCCCACAATGCCGCTGGCACTGGCAGCGGAAGACGCGATGTCGTGGAAGATCTTTATTTCGTTGTAAGCGCGTTTTATATCAAATTCTTTTGCGCTGATGTGATAATCGAACGTGGCTTTCCGGGGATCAATACTGGCGTACGTGGCTTCCATAGCCACCGGTGCGCCGATGATGGAAAAGCCGGTTTGATTCAGGCGTACTTTGCTGCTGTCGATATGTAACTGCCCGTGGAAGCTGTCGATGGCAATACCCTGGAAGCTTATTTTATTTACGGCTGCATTCAGTACCAGCGACAGGTTACCAGGCACCATTACAACGCCGGAAGGTACAGCGCTGGATTTCACAGTGGTTGTTTTTGCATCGCCGTTCACCATCAGTTCATCTACCAGGATGTAGTTGCTTTTCAGGTCAAAAGTACCATGCAGGGTTTGATCTTTTAACGTGGCATAGCCGATCACGTTGCTGAGAAAACCGTTGAGTACAATAACGGATTTACCATAACTGGCATTGAACTGGTCAAACCACATTTTATCCTGGTCGAAACGGAATACACCGTTTTTAATATAAAACGGCAGCGGGAATTGTTCCGCCGTTAAAGCGATGTTCCTTACTATCAGGGAACCCTTATTGTTGAGCTTATTGTACCTGCCGGCGGTAGCATCGCTCCGGGTGCCGCGCAGCGACAGGTTGGTTTTAATAAAGCCCTCAAGGTTGTATCCCTGTAAGGCGAATACTTTATAAATCTTACCCAGATCGATGATGCCATTGGAGGTAATATTGTAGCGGAGATCATCAAAGTTGCCAAGATCCGCTTTCAGCGTGAAGGGCTGGCCTTCAAACTCAAAAGCTACCGGCTTCAGATTTACCTGCAGTGAGCGCATGGTACCGGTGGTATTGGTAACAACGGCGTCCACATTTATTTTCTGAATAGGTTGCGGGTAATATTTCGTTTGTACGGTACCGTTATCCATTTTCAGTTTGGCGGTGGTAACGGGAAACAGTCTTTTGGCCGGTACATAGCTGCCTTTGGTAGTGATGTCTATATTCAGATCGCCGGTTACATCCAGGCTGTCCATTTTATAGAACTGCCTGATATCTCCAAGACGGAAGACAGACGCGAGTTGCGCATCCACCAGGGGCTCCCTGGCATTCTGCAGCCGGAAGAATCCCCTGATATAGTTACTCAGCATATCGGCGTTAATATCTGCTATATACAACTGCGTATGTGCGTAGTCGTTATCCGGGCAACCGGCGTCTATATTAAAACGGATGTTATGAAGTGCCTGGGGCATGGAGGCAAATTTAAAGTAGCCATCCCGCAGGGCCGCTGTTAGTTTAAATACAGGGATGCTGCTGATCACGGTATCCGCCTGTTTCCGCAGGCCACGATATACAACGCCTTTGGCATATTTGCCATCTGCCTGCAAATGGGCCTGCAGCCTGCCTTTCATATCAAAGGCTTCCCCGCCGGTGGCCTTGTTCCATTTTTCCAGGTCGATGTCCGTATTCAGCTTTACATGAATGTCTGGCGTGGTAAGTCCCTGTACCCGGATCACGGAGCTGAAATAATCTTTATCAATATTAAAGAAGATAGAATCCACATTGATATAAAGGCTATCCAGGTTTAGTTGTGGCAGCCTCGACTGGAAATTGAGAAAGAGATTTTTAACAGGGGCGGGGGCTTTGGCATTGGTAATGATACCGTCCCTCACTTTCATATTAAAGGTTACATCGGGCATGGTATTGGTTGCCGCGATGTATTGCCCGATCAGGCTGGCGTTTACATCTGCGGTTCCCTGTATATCCGTTTTATCCAGCCAGCCCACATATTCTGCCGGCAGCGCGCTGAAAATGGCATGCAGGCTGGATTCCATCGAGCTTAAGCGGAAGTCCATCCGGTAGCCGTTTTTCAGGAATCCGAAAGAACCGTTCAATCGCACGGGAAGTTCATTCAGCTTCAGGTCATTCTTCTCAAAAATAAAATCCAGCGAGTTGGTATTGATCTTCGTGATCAGTTCCCCGTTCAGTGGTTTTGATACAATATAGGAAGTACCTCCATAGCTAAGGTCAAATGCCTGGATGCCTATTCTTGAGTGCAAGTCGAACCGGGCTTTGCTCAGGTCGCCTTTGCCGGTATAGTTTACATTTTTTGCCCGGATGTACATGGGCAGCGACTGGTCGTCGTAAATAAGGTTACAGTTTTCCAGCTGTATGCGGGATATTTTCAGGGATGCGCTGCTACTGTCTGCAGGGTTGGAAGCAGCTGCCGGGGCGGATTTATACACATTGTAATTCGGGTGGCCTGCTGTGTCTACCAGCACATGTATATCTCCCCGGGTCAGGTAAATTTCATCAATGTTGATGGTGCTGGAAAAAATGCTTGCCAGGTTCACGCCAAGGGCCACTTCCCTGGCCGCTATCAATGTATCCTGCTGGAAAGGCGCTGCGCCTTTCAGGCTGAAATCGTACAACGTTAATGTCAGCGAAGGAAAATGGTTAAAGAACGACAACCGCGCGCGGGAGAAGTTCAGATCACCGGTAATACTGTTATTGGTCCACGACTTTATTTTGTTGGATATGGTGGTCGGGAAAAGGATGGGAAGTAAAAACAGCAAAAGAAAGATAGCAGCAATTGATATTGAAATAATCTTCAATGTTTTCAAAGCTGTTCTTTTTACGATAGCATTACGCATAGCATTCCGGGGATGGGGAGGTTATTGCCGGCATATGCTGTCTTCCTGCTGTCCTGTGCCAGGAATAAAATAGCTGCCCAACAACCTCTTATGGTTACGGGCTAAAGATAGGTCTTTTTTATGAGCCCGCTTAAAAAGGCAGCGCCGGGCAGTTTCTTTCTGCCCGGCGCTGTTTTTTATTATACCCGGAATGGATCAGCCCTTCAGGATCTTTGCTTTTTCTTCTTCAAATTCAGCAGCTGAAAGGATGCCCGCGTCCAGCAACTCTTTCAGGTCAAGCAGGGCCTGTTTCTTATCCGCCATACTTTTCCCGGCAGGAGCTTCGGCAGGAGGTGCAGTATTGGGCGCTGCTTTAGCCTGCGGTGAATTATAACTGAGCAGCAGGGCGGCAATTTCGTTGTACCCTTTAATGGAGGCATAGTCGATCGCCTTTTGCTCTTTGGTATTCACAATAGATACATCCGCTTTTTGTTCCAGCAGGTATTTTACAATATCTTTTTTACCATTGGATGCGGCATAATGCAGCGCGGTATTCCCGGATTCATCCTGGATATTTACATTGGCGCCGCGTTCCAGCAGCAGCTTCACCATGCTGAGATGCCCGTTTTTAGCAGCTACGTGCAGCATGCTTTCCCCGC
Organism: Chitinophaga sp.; assembly: GCF_035564935.1. GTDB lineage: Bacteria > Bacteroidota > Bacteroidia > Chitinophagales > Chitinophagaceae > Chitinophaga. The sequence goes on from NZ_DATMTE010000407.1 coordinate 12,309, forward strand.
CGTAACTGTAGGTATGGTTGAGGTTAAAGGCACTGTCCATAGAAAGACTGGCAGCGCTTTCCACCCAATCCAGGTAGCTGTTCATACTGGCCGTATCTGCGGAAAGTGGCTGGCTGAAATTAACGTCAATGCCCTTATCCAGGAAGAGGCTCACGATCTCTTTCTGGTTATTGGCGCAGGCATACCATATGGGAGACAATCCGTTCCTGGAGGTGATCAGCACATCGGCGCCATGTTGTACCAGCAGGTTGGTGAGTGCGCGGTTGGTATCATAACAGGCAATCAGCAAAGCCGATTCTCCCGCGTGATTGGTATGGTTTACGTTGGCATTGTTTTCAAGGAGACAAGTAACCATGGTCGGGTTTTTGGCCCGTACCGCGAAAATCAGCGGGCTGTCGCCGGCTTTGTTGGTGGTATTTACATCCGCGCCATGATCAATAAGTGTTTGCACCACTTCTTTATTGCGCCAGGCGGAGGCAATGAGCAAAGGTGTTTCGGCCTGGTTGTTTTCCAGGTCTACGGTTACGCCTTTTTCCAGCAGTTTATCTACCAGTTCCTTTTGCCCTGTTTTAGCGGTGAGGTGCAGCAGGCTGTTACCCTGCAGGTCGTTGATATCTGTGCGCGCGCCTTTTTCCAGCAGGAACAGGGCGGTTTGTTTTTGTTTTTGCAGACAGGAAAAATAAAAGGGTGTTTCGCCGTTGTGGTCTTCATAATCCAGGTCGGCGCCGGCATCCAGCAGCAGTTTCACCAGGTCCTGGTAGCCGTGGTGTGCAGCGTAATGCAGGGCCGTTCTTCCTTTCTCGTCGGTATAGGCTACGTCAACTTCGTTATTGGCCAGTAAAATTTCTGCTATTTTACGTTTGCCGCTTTCACAGGCAATAATAAAAGACATGGACATGGTACTATGCTTTATGTTTTAAAAGTAACTCTACTGTTTTTGATTTGAGGTTATCTGTACTGGCAAGGTCTATGGGTCGCTGATCAAGATCGTTGGTGATATTTACATCGGCGCCCTGTTCAATCAGCAGTTTCACTTTGCGGTAAAGCTGCCGTGCCGCTTCCTGGTCGTAGTTAACGTTATAGGCGCATACTTTATGCAGCAGGGTATTGCCCTCATCATCGCGGCGGTCTATCTCTATTACACCGGTTTCCAGCACCCCCTGCAACATATCTGCGGGTTGCTCGGCTAACCAGTCGATGGCGGCCTTGTCTTTGGCGTAATAGGGAGAGGTCTGGTAAATATCGGCGCCGTCGCGGATCAATGCCTTTATCAGCGCTACATCCGCCGTAGAATTGCTGCGGCGCATACGCATGGCGCCGCAAAAAACAGTTTCGCCGTTCTTGTTGGCAATGTCGAAGTCCACGGGGGTATGGGCCGCCAGCTTTTCATACCGTTCCACATTGCATACCTGGTGCACAATAGCAGCATAAAAAGGAGTTTCGCCGTCTTTCCCCGGTTGGTTCAGGTCCGCCCCGTTTTGCAGCAGCAGGTCGATGTATTTCTGTTTATTGGAGCCAATGGCGAGATGCAGCGGCGTTTCTTTCACAATGTTGCCTGCATTGGGGTCTAATCCTTCCCCGATGAGATATTCCAGGTAAGCAACACCGGTGTCTTCTTTGATCGCGTATTCCTGCACGATCTTATACAGGTAATTTTCTTCGTAATTGGTTTTATAATTTACGTTGCAGCCTGCGTCTACCAGTATCTTAATATGTTCAATGGGAGCGGAGTTGTTAAAGGCAATACTCAACAATGTTTTATCCTGAACGGCGTCGTTGATGTTATCCAGTTTCCCGGCAAAAGCGGCCAGGAACTCCAGGTCGGCCGGCCCGTTGCCCAGGTACCTGAACAGGCCGGGGAAAATGGAATCGTCGAATTTCTCGTATTCGTAGATATCCGTTTCTACAAAACCGTCTTCTACCAGGGTATTCAGCAGCTCAAATGCTTTGGCCCTGATCAGGGTATCAAAGATTTGTTTTTTGTCATAAGTCTGAAGATCTTTCGGCAGTTTTTCACCTTGATCCATTAATTCTTTTGCTGCCGGCAGGTTGCCTCTTTTCAGCGCGTCGGTTAGTGGGTTTGCTCCGTACATAAGCCTGGTTTAAAATTTTTTGGGTCCGTTGGGTCAATTTTCCTGCCAAATATACGATAGGATGGCTAACAGCAAAAGGATCTGCTGTCTTCTTTTCAATTTAAATTTTCCCCGGTTGCTGATCAATGAGAAAAGATACCTCATCATGATAAGCCTGTGCCAATAACAGCAGGGAGGCGATACCAACGGTGACGGATATACTTTTTTCATTTGATCTCCGGGGAACCGG
>NZ_DATMTE010000408.1:0-3622 GCF_035564935.1 Chitinophaga sp.
CTTTATATTTTTTATAGATGTCCTTCATGTGCGGAAAGGATTTTATACAGGGACCACACCAGCTTGCCCAAAAATCCAGCACGAGGTATTTCCCTTTTAAACCCTCCAGGCTAAGCGGTTTTTCTTCAGGCGTATTCAGGGTGAAATTTTTAGCCTTCTGGCCTATCGCCGAATTTTTAATGCCGGCAATATAATCTCCCACTGTTTTTCCATATTCAGACTGTTGCCTTTTAGCAGAAAGCGTTTTATACATTCTTTCCAGTTCTTCTATACTTAGCAGTTCCCTTCCATCGGTAGCCAGTACAAATGCAGCGATGTATGAATCAGGATCTGATGTAATGGTTTTTTTAATAAGTGGTACGGATCTCTCTTTATTCAGGGCTTGCATTTCTTCTATGTAAGCCTTGAACCCGGGTGATTTTTGCGTGAGACTATCACCATATTTCTTCTTTAGCAGCAACCTGATTTCCGATTCAATTTTATGGTTTTGGTTAACATATGCCTGGTAATCTTCTGTTGCTTTCATGCCGGACAAGGTACCGCTTTGCAATCCCTTCGCAATATCCACGTCTTTCAGATACACCACTCCCGGTCCGTCTATCACAATAGGAAAGGGAGACACTCCTTTCTTCACTATCATATCATATTGATCATACAACAGGGGCATCATATCTTTTTTGTACGGGATACTGAATTGGAAATGTCCATTTTCGATAACGGCGGTATCAGATTTTATATCCTTACCGTAAACATACACTTCTTTATGCCCCTGTATATCTCCGTTTACGGTACCTTTTATAATCACCTTATCCTGTGCATTCAATGCTCCTGTAAGGCATAACATACCAGCCAATGCACTTAATATTTTTTTCATGATCTCTATTTTTTTACAGTTGGTTTAGAATTTTTCGTATCCCGGGTTTTGATTTCCGAAAGATGGATTATACCTGAACTCATCTGCCGGTACGGGCAGTATATAAAGTGTCTGGCTGATAATCGTTGGTTTTAATTGTTGAACAGTAGCATATGGCAGGCGAAGAAGCGCCAGCCATTCCATTCCATCTTCCGCTACCAGCGTTTTAACGGTTTCTTTATAAATGGCCATCAGCAAGTTGTTGGCGCCGGTAGCATTTTCCACTTCCAGGTAGGGGATATTGTTTTCCGTTGAAGTGATGCCAGCCTTTGCCTGGATCTGATGCACAATGGCTTTGGCTGCAGCGGGATCTCCACCGGAACGTACAATGGCTTCTGCCTTCAGTAAATATACTTCGGATAAGCGGATGGCATAATCGGTTTCTGATACTACCGTAGGAATGGTATTCTGTGCAATATATTTAGTGAAGAAGTAAGATTCTACCACACCGGTGCCTTTTTGAGTGCCGATCATCCAGGTTTGCCGCGGGTCGTTGTTCAGCAGATTTTTTAAGGAGAGCGGCGCCACATACAATGAGGATGCGCCGGGCCAGTATTGCCTGCTCTTGGAATAAGCATCCAGTTCCTGCGCGGCCTGCGGCTTTACGGCCAGCATTACTTCTTTACTGTTGAGTCCATTTTTATGAAAAAGATCTATGGCATTATCTTCCAGTACAAAAGGACTTTGCTGTATAATGTTATCGGCCAGTTGTATGATAGCGGGATAGTCGGCGGCGGCGCCGCGGCTTATTAATACCCTCATCTTTAAGGCCATGGCCGCCCATTTGGTAGCATACACATTGGGGTTGGTGGCCGGACCGTTGGCAATGGCATCATCCAGGTCGGCCAGGATAAAATCATAGCTCTCTTTCACCGAACTGCGGGCTTTGGAGATATTCCCCAGTTCGGATAATTCATCCCTGATTAACACGCCGTTGGGGCTGTCGTTTTTATACCATTCTGCATAAAAGGTCAGTAACCTGAAATGCCCGTAGGCTCTCAGAAAGCGGGCTTCCGCGATTATTTCCTTTTTCCGGTTGCCGGGGAATTGATTATCGGCTAATGCCGTTACACCTTTGATAACGCCGTTGGCCGCGTTTAGAAGTACATAGGATTCGTTCCAGTAATTGGCGCCTACGCTTGTATTCTTGTTTTCATAAGCAGCGCCAAATCCTCCGTTGCCATAACCCATGTAGCCCGCTAATTCGGCCGGGATGATCTGGTGCATCTGCCAGCCCGTTTTGGTAAGTGTGGCATTCGCAAAATTATAATAGGCCCCGTTGAGCGCAATTTGCGCGGTGCCTGCATCTATAATGGTATTGGCATCCACCTTTGCATTTTTCGGCAGGGCGTCCAGTTGTTTATTGCAGGAATAAGCCGTAAATACCAATAGTGAGATAACCAGGCAATGATATACTGTTTTCATTTTGTTACTCATTTAAAACGTTTAGAATCCAACCCGGAGGCCGAGGTTAAATTGTTTTACTGTAGGATAACCACCGGAATCACTGTATCCGCCAATCAGGCTGTAAGGATCATTACTTACCTCCGGATCAGCACCGGGATAGCTGGTAATGGTAAACAGGTTAGTAGCCGATGCGTATATGGAAGCACTGGCTATTTTCAGTTGATCTGTCATGTATTTTGGAAACTGGTAATTAAGCGTAATGGATTTGAGCTTGATATAGGAGGCATCAAACACATTGTTGCTGGCCGCCAGTGTATTATACATGCCTTGCCCCAGCACAAGTTTGGGTCTGTCTGCATTGGGATTTTCGGGCGTCCACCTGTCCAGGATACGTACATTTTTATTGGTACGTACGGTTACGTCATGATTCTGTACATCTGCGAGATAGTAAATATCGCCTCCTTTTGAGAAGGTAAATAATGCGGTAACACTGAAATTTTTATAGGTGATATTATTAGTAAGACCGCCATAATATTTAGGTTCCGCGCGGCCGATAATATCAGCTTTTGTATTGCTGTAATTTTGATAGATGGGCGTATCCAGCGCATACCTGGCATCTCCTACGCCCAGGTAATCCAACACGCCGTAAAGCGTCAGGAGGTTATGTGATTTATAGTCATCTACTTCTTTTTGTGTTTTAAGGACGCCTTCATAAATGCCTCCGTACAGTAAGCCCAAAGGCTCTCCAACTTTCAGCACGGTATTACCGTAATTGTAAATTTTTGGATTGGAAGGATCTGTAAAATCATTGGAGAGCGCCAGTACTTTAGACCTGTTTCCGGAGATGTTTAAAGTGGCCGACCACTGGAAATCCTTGCTGCGGATGATATCTCCCTTTATGGTTACCTCCAGCCCACGGTTACGGATATCCGCAATATTGGCGGTTACGCCGGTAAATCCTGAGCTTGACGCCACTTTTGCAGGAAACAGCACACCGGAGGTTGATTTTTCATAATAACCGATCCCACCGGTGATACGGGACTTAAACAACTGGAAATCGATACCGGCATCTTTTTGCAAAGTAGATTCCCATCTTATATTATTATTGCCCAGCTGACTGGGAGAAAGACCATTCAAACCATTGTAGGAGATAGGGGAGTAAAGCGTATAGAACAGGTTATCCCCAATATTTTGCGTACCAGTGTATCCCGCGCTGGCGCGTAGTTTAAGTTCGTTGATCCAATGCACATCTTTCAGAAAATTTTCCTGGGAAATACGCCAGGCCACACCGCCGGAAGGAAA
>NZ_DATMTE010000409.1:0-3293 GCF_035564935.1 Chitinophaga sp.
AAAACGCGACAGCCGGCCAGCCGGCATCAGCGCGGAGGAAGTAGCCGGCAATAGTGGTACGCGCACCAAAACCATAGCCACCTACAAACGGTCCGAGGAAGCCTTCTTTGATACGGGTGGTTATGCCCTGTCCATCGTCATAAGTAGTATAGTTGGCGTCTTTAAAGCTCAGCTTTTTATTCCATGCAGTACCGATATCAATAAAGGAAGTTACCTGGAAATTACGCAGGAAAGCAGAGTTGATGGGTTTGTCGATGAAAGTGGCAAACACCGGTAAACGGAGTTCTGTGTTCAGCAACATCACGTTATTACCATTTCTTGCATTCTGCTTGTAGCCACGCAGATTACCGGCCAGGGTCTGGAAAGCATAGTTTTCACTGAGGTTTACAGGGTTCCTGGTATTGATCTGCGGGTTCAGCCAGTTGTCGATACCGCCCAGGTAATACAGCAGCTTGCGGGTTCCCCACGACATATCCATGGCAAAACGGGTGGCCCATATAAAGTTGCGGTAAATTTTGGTATAGTGACGGATATCCACTCCCATGTTATAGGTAAACCTGCCCTGTGCAGCTGCAGAAAGACCAGGGTTAAACAGCTCGTTCAGTCCGCCGTTGGTCAGTTGGGCATTGGTTTCCCCGTAAATTTTATAACGGGTACCATTCCAGATATTAATAGCGGGGTTAATGGTATTGTCGTATACATATTCCAGGCGCATTAACGCATAGGTTTCCTTGTAATCCTTGTTTATCAGGGATGGTTTGTCTACCGCCTGCATCACCAGCTTGTCTGTACGGATACCGGCAGATAAGCGGATGCTTCTCACCTGGTCAAAAGGATATCTCATTTCACCCTGGTAGATGTTGGTGATCATTTTGGCAGGAATAAATGCGGAATCGTTGCCAAACTGGTCGCGGATAGAAAACCCGTTGTTCTTATCTACTTTGCGGTAGTAGGTAAATTTATAGTCGAATCGTTTCTTCAGGTAACTGGCCGAAAAGAAATACTCGGAACCCTGCAGGGAAGACGGAATACGGAAGCCGCCATTGAATTTCAGATCTTCAAACAAATCGCTTACTCCAATGCGGATTAATCCGTTCACCGGGTCGGTAAGGCGGATAGGGCCGCTTGGCGGACCGGTAAACGGCTGGTATTTATTTACCAGGATGGAGTTATCCAGTTGCAGGATCAGGTAGTCCGATGCAAATTTGAATTTATAAGGGAACAGTTTCGACTTTTTGAGGATCGATTCTTCTTTTCTTTTTTCAAACAGCGCTGGCTCGTTTATAGTAATAGCGGTGGAGGTATCAGCCGGCTCATTCCCAAACTCATTCTGGAAGAAGTTAGGATGCGTAGACGTATCTTTCATTGGCGCCAGGTAGGTAGGCAGGCCTAAACGTAAGCTGTCTGCATGCATCTGTGCTCTCCTGAAATTGGTGTTTTTTGCCGTTATATTCCTTTTTTTCAACACCACGGTGTCTACTTTCAGCTTCATCAGGCGTTTGATATCTGCATATTGCACCACTTCTGATACTTCTCCTTTTTCACCGGTGATCCTTGATTCCTGGATACCATAAGGATAGTTGGAGATAGGGAAAGTGTAAGTAGAATCTTTCGTGATGGTGACTGCTTCCACTGAATCCGGAGCTGTGGAGCCATAAGCTGCCAGGGTAGAATCCAGTTCTTCCTGGTCGGGGTTATGGAGTATTTCGGAGCCTACATAGAAGAGAGAATCCACGCCATCGGCCTGTGATTTGAAGAAGCCGGCATAACGGTTACGGATACCGTTGGCATCAGAAACAAAGGTAAAATGGGTGGTATTGTATTGCATAGGCAGTTTGGCATTACCATACTGCAGGTCGGTCAGCTGGGTGATCTGCTTCTCGGAGCTTTTGTTCCAGTTGTCTACCATGAATATATTGAATGGCCTGTTCATCAGCGAGGTATCGCTTCCTCTTCCTTTAGGACCGGGCCTGTTGGAGGAGTAGAGGATACCGCTTTTGCCGGGGAATGCGGCAAACGAAGGATCCAGGTCATCATACACATCGTTGGTGATCTGGTCTGTTTTGGAATTGCTGATATTGTAGGTAAAGATGTCGGTATGACCGTTTTTCACGGCAGAGAGTAACAGGGTATTTTCCTGTACCGGCATGTATTTAAAGTCGATAACCCGGTCGAACTGGGGCAGCGGCTGACGTATAGTTGTACGGGTAATGAGGTCATAGATCATCAGTTTGGTTTTGCCTTCGTGCTCATACACAACAGCCAGGCGGTTCCCTTTTGTGTTCCATGCCATCTGCGGGTAGTTCGGATCTACCTGGTTGGCTAGTTGCATTACACCGCTATGCAGCAATACTTTAGGTTTGTTCCAGCCAAGCTGGATCTGTACCCTGTATACGCCTTTCCTGAACTGAACTACAGCATATGAATTATTTTTAGGATTAGGGTTGAAGCGGTAGTAATCGGCTTTGGGAGTAATTTCCTGGGCTACAATAGTGCGGCCTTTGGCGGAAGTTTTCCTTCTGCGGTTATCTTCCTGGAATCTTTTCTGATAAAATACGAAAAAGTCTTTGGTAGCATTCTTTGGTGTTTTGTTAAGCACCTGTTCAAATCCTTTTTTCAGCCCGCGGTTAATACGGGTGATGTACATCAGGTAAGGCACGGCATCTTTGCCATATTTGCTTTCCACGTAGTACCAGAAGGCCTGGCCGGCCAGGAGGGTATGGTCATAGGCAAGGGCGTTGAAGTTGCTGTACTTGCCGGACATGATGATGAGTTTCAGTTCTTCGTCCTGTTTGGCGGTCCAGTTTTCTGCTGCATAGCCAATAAAGCCGTCTGTGAACCATTTCGGGAAGTCGATCAGGGCGGCATTACCAGCAAATTCGCCGATATCTTCCCCAAACAGCAGTGTTTCCAGCATAATACGGGCTATCCCTTGCCGGATCTGGCGGCGGAGGTTTTCGTGGTTGCCGTCGAAATAAACGATCATTTTATTGCCCACCAGTTTGGTGACCCCTCCCGTATTCTGCCAGTCCACGCCAATCCCGATGTTGGACTGCTTCATTTCCCCGAAAGAGTTGTAAACCACAATATTAATACGCTGCCTTGGGTTTGATTCCATGAACTGCTCCAGCTGGGGCAATTCCTTTTCGGCTACCTGTGCCGCATACTTACCAAGTTCCAACCCGTTCTGGGCGAAATAGGTGTTGAAATGGCGGCTCTGATAATATCTCCATTTAAAGTTCTTGAACTGCACACGATTTTGTCCAAATTCTACTGTATTGGTCTGGGCCTGG
>NZ_DATMTE010000410.1:0-2206 GCF_035564935.1 Chitinophaga sp.
TGGAACTAACAAATCAGTTTGAAGAAGCAGTGGCAGCCAGTAAAACGTTGCCGGAGAAACCTTCCAATGAAATCCTGCTGCAGTTATATGCTTTGTATAAACAAGGTACTACCGGCGATGTGGATAACGACGGGCCGTCCAACCCGTTCGATTTTGTGGCCAAGGCCAAGCATGAGGCGTGGGCGGAGCTGAAGGGGAAAACGAAGGAAGCGGCCATGCAGGAGTATGTGGATCTTGTAAAGAAACTGAAAGGGGAATAATCAGCCGGAAGCTGTTAGCTGATGGCTAACAGCTTCTTGCATCTTTTTCCTTACTTTTGAGTTATGATACCTTCATACACGATAAGCGAAAAGTCACAACATTACCTGGCGCTGGAAGAACAGTATGGTGCCCATAATTATCACCCCCTGCCGGTTGTACTGGACCGTGGCGAAGGTGTATTTTTATGGGATGTGGATGGCAAACGTTATTATGATTTTCTGTCCGGCTATTCTGCCGTTAACCAGGGGCATTGTCACCCTAAAATTATTGCCACGCTCATTGAGCAGGCGAAGAAACTTACACTTACCTCCCGTGCATTCCACAACGACCTGCTGGGGGAATACGCACAGTATATCACCGGTTATTTCGGCTATGATAAAGTATTGCCGATGAATACAGGTGTGGAAGCGGTGGAAACAGCGCTGAAGCTATGCCGGCACTGGGCGTATATAGTGAAAGGCGTTCCGAAAGACAAAGCAAAGATCATTGTGTGCGCCAATAACTTTCACGGACGTACGCTGAATATCATTTCCTTTAGTACGGATCCTGCTGCACGTGATAACTTCGGCCCTTTCACGCCGGGGTATGAGATCATTCCTTACAACAGCTTAGCCGCGCTGGAACAGGCTTTACAGGATAAAAACGTAGCCGGCTTCCTGGTCGAACCCATACAGGGCGAAGCGGGTGTAATGGTACCTGATGAAGGGTATCTTTCCAAAGCACGGCAATACTGCCAGGATGCCAATGTATTGTTCATTGCAGATGAGATACAAACCGGGCTGGCACGCACCGGCAAAATGCTGGCATGTGATCATGAAAATGTGCGCCCCGACATCCTGATACTCGGAAAAGCCTTATCCGGCGGCACCTTACCGGTAAGCGCCGTACTGGCCGACGATGAAGTGATGCTTACTATCAAGCCGGGTGAACATGGTTCTACCTACGGCGGCAACCCGCTGGCCTGCAAAGTGGCCATCACCTCCCTGCAGGTGCTGAAAGACGAGAAGATGGCCGAAAACGCCGCCGCCATGGGTCAGCTGCTCCGCAACGGTTTGAAGGAACTGCACTCCCCTTACATTACCACTATCCGTGGTAAAGGATTGCTGAACGCCATCGTTATTACGCATAAAGACCCGGAAGCTGCCTGGGATCTTTGCCTTACTTTAAAAGAAAACGGCCTGCTGGCCAAGCCAACACACGGAGATAAAATACGGTTTGCACCGCCCCTGTCCATCAACGCCGGGCAGGTAAACGATTGCGTGCAGATCATCAGGAAAAGCCTGGAACAGGCTTTCAGCTAGTGAACCTTTGTATGACTACATCCCATAAAGCCATCCGGAGTTCCGGCTGGAAAACAGACTTCTTAATCGGGTTTCCCGACGGGCTTTTCCTGCTGTTCTTCGCCACGCAGGTGATACAGGTATTTCCCATAGAAGTTCAAACATTTTATACCATCCATTTGTGTGTATGGATCATCGGGGCCGTGCTGGTAATGATCAGTGCATTCCAGGCCAATAAAGGGGATCTGCAGCACGACAGCTACCTGCTGTCGGACCAGGAACGGAGCAGGCTGCAACGCCTCGATATCAATGCACGCACTATTGCGCATATAGAACAGGAAATGGAAAAGGATGCACAGTCGTGGGAGCTGATGCTGGAACAGGAAAAGGTAAAGGAAACTACGTTTAACCGTTCCCGTGCTGTAAAGAGCGCACTGATGACGGGCTTTTTCTTTTTGCTTGGCGGCGCCCTTTCACTGGGTCCTTATCTCGCCAATGAAAATTTCACCGCTGCCTCGCAAACCAGTATCATGCTGGTTTTCCTGGGCCTTACCGTATTCAGTTTTATTAAAGCAAAAGTAACAGCGCAACGTCCGCTCCCGGTAGTGATCCGCTACTGGCTGATTGGCGCGGGGATCCTTGCGGGGGCCTGGATCTTACATAAA
>NZ_DATMTE010000411.1:0-2693 GCF_035564935.1 Chitinophaga sp.
AAAAATTCCCTGTTTAACCACAGCCTGTAGCCGATTAAACAGGGAATAAAGAGCTGCAGCGTAATCCTATAAGGCCCTGCCCCTGATTATATTTATAAGGATAGCAATAATGGCCAGCACAAGCAAGGCATGTATTAAACCACCGGCTGAATAAACAAAAAATCCAAGTATCCATCCTATAATGAGAATTACGGCAATTAAATAAAGAAGGCTGTTCATGTCTTAAGGATTTGATTCGATTACCGTACTTAAAAATTTATGCCAATAAGTTAATGGCTTTGTATACAGCTGTTTTTCATTGCAGACGCCGCTCCGTTGTGGAACCTTCTCCACCATCCGAGAAAAAAAAGGACGGAAAATAGCAAGCTCTCCTTTCGGAAACTCTTTGTCACAGAGGATTCTGCAGTATGGATGCATTTTTGAAAATAAAATACATATATATCATACGACTATTTTTTTAACCATAAATTTTTGATCATGTTACAAGAGGAAAAGTTAGTTACACTTTTAAACGATCTCGTAAAAATCAATAACGACCGGATAGAGGGATATAAACAGGCACAGGATGTAAGTGACGATGCAGATATGAAAGCGCTGTTTCAACATATGATCAACGACAGTTTAAAATATGTGGAAGAACTGAATCTGCTGCTGAGGGCACAGGGTGCGGATGAGGAAACAGATACTACCATCAGCGGGAAGTTATACCGTACATGGATGGCTATAAAAACCACTTTTACGGGTACAGACAGGCATTCTCTTTTTTCTTCCTGCGAATTTGGGGAGGATGCTGTACAGCGGGCCTATTCGGATGCCTTGAGCATGGACGTGGCGATGCCTTATAGTATGAGGGAAATTATTGCTAATCAGCAGTCAAATCTTAAAGAAGCGCACAACACTATCAAAAGTTACCGCGATGTGGTGAGCCAGTAGCTTCTGTGCAGTCGGTTACCCCCTGTTCTTTTTGTTCAAATCAACGGATTAAGCGGTTGTTCACGATGGCCATATTATTTTTGAATACATGAGATTCCAATCATACTTATATTAATAAGTAATATGGCAACTACGGGATTTTCGGTACAGGGCTGCTTCCTCATCGTTTGAAGCAGCCCTTTTTTATATAGTGGATATGGTAAGTTCAGTTGTTCCCGGGCCCTTAAAAGGACCCTGCAAACGGTGGTTCTGTTCAACAGAAAGCACCCTGTTCATTTTGTTCAGTTTAGTCAGCCCCTTTTGGAATTAAAAGATCTATATTACTTTTGAAAGGATTGAGAGAAGTATCTCTTGTATTACTTTTAACCTCCCCATGAAAAACAACAATAACTATCAGGTGGCCTAACCAACCACCTTTTTTATTTCCCCTGAAAAAGAAGCATCCCAATCTTTCCATACCGGCTCAAATCCTTGTTTTTTCAGCATTTCAGCCACATCAGCCGCGCTTCTGTCGTCGGATATTTCAAATTGTTCCAGCGACTGCGGGTCTACCGTGTACCCGCCGGGATTGGTTTTAGAGGCCGCACTCATGGCGGTGATCCCAAGATGTACAATATTGTTTCTGAACCGCTCTTCCTCCCGGGTAGATAAACTCAGCTCTACTTCCTGGTTAAATAAACGGTAGGCGCAGATCAGCTGTACCAGTTCCCGGTCGTTCATCACCACTTTGGGGGTTAATCCGCCGGAAAATGGCCGCAGCCGGGGGAAAGAAATACTGTACCTGCTTGCCCAGTATTTTTTTTCCAGGTAAGCCAGGTGCAGCGCCGTAAAGAAACTGTCTGTACGCCAGTCTTCCAACCCTATCAACACTCCCAGCCCCATTTTATGAATGCCGGCACGCCCCAGCCGGTCCGGCGTTTCCAGCCGGTAGTCGAAGTTGGATTTACGCCCTTTGGGATGATGTTTCTTATAATCGTCCCGGTGATACGTTTCCTGGTACACTAACACCGCATGTAGCCCCAGTTCCGCCAGTTCGCGGTAATCCTGTTCATCCATCGGCTGTACCTCCATCGATATATTGGCAAAGTGCGGCCGCAGCAGCTGTAAGGTCTTTTTAAAATAGTCGTTGCTCACTAACTGGTGGGCTTCTCCTGTTACCAGCAATATATGCTCAAACCCCATCTCCTTGATGGCGGCCGTTTCCTGTAATATTTCGGCTGGGCTCAGGGTTTTCCGCCGGAGCTTATTATCAAGACTGAAGCCGCAATAGGTGCAGATATTCTGGCATTCGTTCGACAGGTACATCGGGATGTAGAGCTGCATTGTATTGCCAAACCGCTGCCGGGTAAGCGCGTTGCTGATAGCAGCCATCTGCCCCAGGTAAGGTGCAGCCGCCGGGGAAATCAGCGCCGCAAAATCATCCAGCGAACGGTGCTGGTTGCGCAGGGCTTGTTCCACATCCCTGGCTGTTTTAGCATAAATGCCGGCTTTTACCTCATCCCATTCATACTGATCAAATATGCTTTTAAACATAAGGAAGGTTTAATAAGATGATAAAATAATCAGGCTTCATCCAGGAATGCGATTAACGGACTGGATGCCACTGCCTGGTGACTGCTGGCAGGCAAACCGGCTTCATACGCCATCCGCCCCGCCTCTACTCCTGCTTTAAAGGCAGCGGCCATCTGCACGGGATTCCGGGCAATGGCAATGGCCGTATTTACTAATACCGCCGCAGCGCCCATTTCCATGGCCTGCGC
>NZ_DATMTE010000412.1:0-4624 GCF_035564935.1 Chitinophaga sp.
GCTTTTAAAATCTTGAAAAGCGGGAAATGAACCCGTGTCCAAAAGTGGAAGTGGCGGGAATCGAACCCGCGTCCAAACATATTCGCCGAAAGCTTTCTACATGCTTATTTACGCATTGTTTTGTCGGGATCAGGCAGGGGCGCAACAAACCAACCGTCTCCTTATCCGTTGTAGTTTCAGTATTCACTCACAGAAACCATGAATACCTATCCCTATGGGTTTATGATTCAGCGGCGGGAGTCGCATAAGGCAACAACTCCGGGCGGCTATAATGGGTACCTAATTCAATTAGGCAGCCATGGCGTAGTTAGATTCGCCAATTAAAGTTTGAATATTCAGATTATCGTGCTAATTATCCAACGCACGGCATGCTTACACTCTCAAAGATCTATGCTGTCAAAACCAGGCACCCCCAGCTAAAATGGCTTACAAAGATACTAAAAAAAACCGGCATTTGAAAACTAAATCAAATGCCGGCAATATTTTAAACCAAAATTTTAAAACAATCCACTCAGCAGGTTTCGCCAAACATCCAGCCCGTTGGCAAATATCAACAGGCTAAACAGGATCAGCATCCCTGCAATCTGCGCATATTCCAGGAACTTCTCGCTTGGCTTACGGCCTGTAACGATCTCATACAGCAGGAACAGCACATGCCCTCCATCCAGTGCGGGGATAGGCAGGATATTCATGAATGCCAGGATGATGGACAAAAATGCGGTCATCTCCCAGAACATCTGCCAGTCCCACGCATCGGGGAACAGTTTGGCAATGGTCATAAAGCCTCCGAGCGACTCGCTTACTTTTACCTCTTTGGAAACAAAGATCAGGCGGAGTTGCTGCACATATTTAACCAGCTTATCGATGCTTTTATGGAAACCTGCCGGGAAAGATTCCAGGAAAGTATACTTCTTTACCTTATACTCAAAAGGATCCCTGGGATATACGCCGAAGGTTCCTTTCTCATTCAGTTTGGCCGCCAGGTTCAGTGTATCATTGCCGCGCACTATCGTCACTATCACGTTTTCATTCTTATGTTTCCTGATCTCCTTTGCAAATTCATGATAGTAGGGAACAGCCATACCGTTGATGGCGATAAGCTGGTCGCCGCTCTTCACGCCCACTGCTGCTGCAGCTGATCCCTGGAGGGTACTGTCGGCAATATAAGGGAGCCGGGGCATGGCAAAAGGCGCTTTCTGCTTAAGCAGCTGCCTGGTAAAGCCTTCGGGAATAGGAAGATTAATGGCTTTGCCATCGCGCTCCACCTGGATACTTTTGGCTTCAGAAAGGATCACATCTCCCGGGATGGCTTCAAATGCTTCCACATGGTGATGATCGATGGTAAGGATCTTATCACCGTCTTTCATTCCAATGCTGCGGGCCAGGGAATCTGTTACCACGCCGTATTTGGCAGCGTCGGTAGGCAGGTAGGTTTCACCCCAGTGCCATAAGATCATGGCATATATGAAAAACGCGAGGACAATATTCACTGTCACACCACCTATCATAATAATGAGGCGCTGCCATGCCGGCTTGGCGCGAAACTCCCACGGCTGCGGGGGTTTTGCCAGCTGCTCCTTATCCATACTTTCATCTATCATCCCGGATATTTTTACATATCCGCCCAACGGCAGCCAGCCAACACCATATTCAGTTTCACCCTTCTTTATTTTGAAAAGAGAGAACCACGGATCAAAGAACAAATAGAATTTTTCCACCCTGGTTTTGAACAACTTGGCCGGGATAAAATGGCCTAACTCATGCAACACTACCAAAATAGAAAGTGACAGTAACAACTGTCCGGCTTTCACCAATATTACCTCTGTAGTCATTTAATTGTTTCTGCTTTAATCTGCCTAATATATCAGTTTTAATACATATTCCGGCAAAACTCTTTGTTAATTTTTACTGGCAATTTATATAACGATAGAATTGATAAGGGATGCAGCGTGTTCACGTGCGGCATTATCGCATTCATAATAATCGTGCAAGGTAGGGGTTTCAATAAACGGTATTTTACCCAGCGTTTCCTCAATTACTTCCGTCATCTGCAGGAAACCGATCCTGTTTTTCAGGAAAGCATTCACCACTTCTTCATTGGCTGCATTCATTACGCATGCAGCATTTCCCCCCTTGTGCATCGCCTCGGTGGCAATGGCCAGGTTCCGGAAGGTTTTGGTATCCGGCTGCTCAAAAGTAAGCGACGGATAGTTACGGAAAGAAAAACGCGGAAAATCATTCGCCAGGCGGTCGGGGTATCCCAACGCATACTGGATGGGCAGCTTCATATCCGGCAGTCCCATCTGTGCTTTGAGCGAACCATCCACAAATTGTACCATGGAGTGGATGATGGACTGTGCATGTATTACCACCTCAATATTTTCAGGCGCCAGGCCAAACAGCCAGCGTGCTTCAATCATTTCCAGCCCTTTATTCATCAGGGTGGCGGAATCAATAGTGATTTTAGCGCCCATGCTCCAGTTGGGATGCTGCAGGGCATGGTCTTTTTTCACATTGATCAGGAAGTTCGGTTTCTTTCCCAGGAAAGGCCCGCCCGAAGCGGTAAGGATCACTTTCTCCACCTTGGAGAAAGGCTCTCCCAGCAAGCACTGGAAAATAGCGGAATGTTCGGAATCTACCGGTATAATGGGCACATTCTTCCTGCGGGCGGTGGCCATTACAATATCACCGGCCACTACAAGGGTTTCCTTGTTGGCCAATGCTACCGGGGTACCCTGCTCAATGGCAGATAAAGTAGGCGCAAGGCCCGCAAACCCCATGATGGCAGCCAGTACCATGTCGATAGAACTCCAGGAAGCTACTTCCACCATGGCTTTTGCGCCGGCAAATACTTTAATGCCTTTATCAAATAATACGTCTTTTACCTGTTTGTACTTTGCTTCACTGCCAATCACTACCGCGTTGGGCTTGAATTTCAGCGCCTGCTCAATCAGCAGGTCAGCATTCTGCTGTGCAGTCAGTACCTCTACACTAAACCTGTCGGGATGCGCAGCGATCACCTCCAGTGCCTGTATGCCAACAGATCCGGTTGATCCGAAGATGGCAATCTTTCGTTTATTCATTACGGTGATTTACTTTTTTACAGTTAACAAAAAATGAAGAACCAGCTGCCGGTAAAAATAGCCAGGCAGCCGCTTCGCCTGAATTACCGGTTATTTTTGTAAATACGCTGCCAGCTCATCTGCCAGCTTCCTGTCGTTACTCAAACGAGGCACTTTGTTCTGACCTCCCAGTTTTCCAATAGCTTTCATATAGTCGATAAAGCCCTGTTTACGTACAGTCCTTATCTTCAGGGGTTGTAAAATATTTCCGGTCAGCAGATCATCATAGTAAATATTCTTCCGACGCATGTTTTCATCTACCTTCCTGGAAAACGCCTCCAGGTTTTCCGGCAAATTCTCAAACTCCACAAACCACTCGTGGTAAGGCAGCTCGCCGTTGGTTTGCACCATCGGGGCAACGGTAAATTCGGTGATCTGCACATTTTCTTCCGCGGCGGCCTTCATCAGGCTGTGCTCCACTTCCTCCCCGATCACATGCTCTCCGAACGCGGATATAAAATGCTTGATCCGGCCGGTTACCAGCAAGCGGTAAGGGTTGGTGGAAACAAACTTCACCGTGTCGCCGAGGTTGTACCCCCATAAACCGGCGTTGTTGTTGATCACCATCGCGTAATTTACACCGGTTTGCACGTCTTTGAGCGACAGCCGGGTAGGATTTTCATTGAAAATTTCCTGTGCCGGTATAAACTCATAAAAGATACCCGAATTGGTGTTGAGCAACAACCCTTCCTTATCCTGCGAATCCTGGAAAGCAAAAAAGCCTTCGGAAGCAGGGAATGTTTCCACTGTATGAACCGGCGCTCCTATGGAGGCCATGAGCTTGGAACGGTAAGGCTCAAAGTTCACCCCGCCGTATACCATCACATCAAAATTCTTAAATATTTCCCTGATCCGCTTACCATTACTGCGTTCTATCAGGCGGTCGAAATACATCTGCACCCATGGCGGTATGCCGCTGATCAGCGTCATATCCTGGTTAATGGTTTCTTCCACAATTTTATCCAGCTTCGTTTCCCAGTCATCAATGCAATTGGTTTCGTATGATGGCAGCTGGTTGGTGCGCAGGTACCTGGGAATATGATGATTCACGATACCGCTCAGCCTTCCCGTGGGAATGCCTCCTACCCTTTCCAGCTCCGGCGATCCCGATAAAAAGATCATTTTGCCATCTGCAAACGCCGTATTACCGGTTTCTCCCATATAATTCAGCAACGCATTACGGGCTGTATCTATATGATTGTTCACAGATTCCTTGGAGATGGGGATATATTTAACGCCACTGGTGGTACCGGAGGTTTTGGCCAGGTAAATGGGCTGCCCTTTCCACAGTACATTCTGTTTGCCTTCCTTGATCCTTTCAATATAAGGCTTAAACTGCTCGTAATCCCGCAAAGGCACTGCCTGCTTAAAATCGTCGTGGGTTTGTACCCCGCTGAATTTATGTTCTGTTCCAAATTCCGTCTTTCTGCCTGTCTTCAGGAGCTCCTGCAGGATAGCCTCCTGATCTTCTACCGCCCTTAACATTTCCTTCTTTATCTTAT
>NZ_DATMTE010000413.1:0-4439 GCF_035564935.1 Chitinophaga sp.
CTGATTTGATTTTTTGGATTTTAAAGGATTTTATAGGATTGGGGGAGATATGAGCGAATATTTACCTGCTGATATTTCCAAAAGCTTCTGCATCTGGATTTAAATGATCCGGGACGACATGAGCAAATATTTATCCGCTGATATATCTCCCCAAATCCTATAAAATCCAAAAGATCCAAAAAATCAAATCAGCGAAATCAGCGAAATCAGTTTAATCCTGAGTCAGACAACCTTCGCGTATTCCTTGCATATGCTTAGCGCATACCTAACCCATGCTCTGAAGGCTGAGAGTATGCGGAACGGAGGTGGACTTGATCGCGTAATTAATTGTCTTTGAGTGAGTTGCAGGCGCTTTTTTTGATCCTTGCGGAATAGTAACCGGTTGTTTTCCAGGCAGTTATCTTAAAAAAAGAAAATTATTCTCCTGTAAGCTGCTTCCATATCACCCCATAAACATCTGTTGCCTGTAGCTGGGATGCAGCAATGGGTTGAGGGCTGATCACTACGGGATGATAGCCGGGATTTTCCTCCAGCCTGCCATGGGAGCCTTTAATGAGGGTGGCATCCAGCGGGATCACGTTCATCAGGTAGCGGAAACCGAGCTTTTTCTTCAGCAACTTTCCTGCCGCTTTCAGCTTGATGAAAGGATCGGCGGGGTTCATGAACATTTCCACGGGATCGTAGCCGGGTTTACGGAAGATATCCACGATCCTGGCAAAATCGGGGGCTTTGTTATCGTCCAGCCAATAGTAGTAGGTGAACCAGCTGTTAGCATCAGCAACTGCAATGAGATCGCCGCTGCGGTCATGATGCATATGATGCTGGCGTTTGCCCTCCCTGTCCAGCACCAGTTGTACACCGGGCACATTTTCCAGGATGTTGCGGACCTGTTTATAGCAGGAAGGATCGTTGATATAAATATGCGCTAACTGGTGGTCTGCTACGGCGAAGGCTTTTGAGGCGCCTGCATCCAGCAGTTCAAGGCCATTTTCTATGCGCAGGGCCAGCAGGCCTTCATTTCTCAGTATCCTGTTGAGATGAATGGGATTGCTGACATTAGTGATGCCATATTCCGACAATACGATCGGGTCGCAATTTTTTTGCTGGTAGTAAGTGATCAATTGTTTGCATACGGCATCTATTTCTGCCAGTTCCTTTGCATTTTTTACCGGGTCCTGTCCGAATTTCTGCAGGCAGTAATCCAGGTGGGGGAGGTAAATAAAAGTGAGGGTGGGATCGTATAGCTTATCGGTGAGGATAGATGCATCAGCGATCCACTGGCTTGATTTGATGCTGGCGGTTGGGCCCCAGTAATTAAACAGCGGGAACCTGCCCAGTTGTTCCGTCAGGTAATCGCGGAGGGTAGACGGCGTAGTGTAGCAATCCGGTACTTTGCGGCCATCAGAAAGATAATTGGGACGGGGAGTAAGCGAGTAATCAACGTTTGCATACATGTTGTACCACCAGCACATCTGCGAAACAGTAAAGGTGGGATCCAGTTTCCGGGCGTGGTCCCAAATTTTTGGGGCATCCACCAGTTTGTTGGATTGCTTCCAGAATTTAACTTCCGCATCGGTTCTGTCGTACCAGCCGTTGCCTACAATTCCATGTTCACTTGGCCATTCGCCGGTAAGGTACGTGCTTTGTACCGCCGTGGTAACCGCGGGTAACATAGGCATCACAGTGGCCAGATGGCGCTGTTGTGTGTAAGCCTTCAAAAAAGGCAGGTACTCCAGCAAAGAAGAGGAGAGCCCTACTACGTCAATTACTACTGTTTTTCTCATAAATTCGATCGCCGTTGCAATTCCGGCATAAAGCTATAATTCCGGCCGCACAATTCCAAGATGGCTTACAGTTGCGTTCTTATCCAGTTCAATTCGCGGGAAACGGATAAAGACATTTCCTGTTTTAATGCAGGCGGCAATACGTCCCAGGTATATGTTTCCGCCTCCATATGCGTCGTAAAAGGATGTTCACGCTGCAGGGCCAGTACCTGCCTGATATCTTCCTGTGTGGACTGCAGCACGTCAAATTTATCCAGGAATACAGGCACATGAAAATGGGAGCGCCATTCCGTTACGGCCGGGTTTTCTGCGTCAGCCAGGGCTTCAGGCAGATCGGGATAATGAATAAAAGTGCCGTCCTTTCTTTTCGCGATCACCTGGTGCAGGTAGATGGGCTCATTGAACTTACGGAATGCATCTGTTACCACGCCACGGGCAGTGGTATCTGCAGGCATATCGGCCTTCAGTGCGGCGCTGATCTGCAGCTTCCCGATCCTGAGACCGTGGTGCTGCATCCGTTCAATCACCCGCTGAGGCGCTTCGTATACCAGTGCAAAATGGCAAACATCGTAACACAGCTGAATGTGCGTTTTGATGATATCAGCCGCTGCCTGGTCATCTTCAATATTAAACTTCTCTTTGATAAACGGAATACCGGCGGGCAACAGATCATTGAAGTACCAGTTGATAAACTCGCTGGTATTTTCCATCATGCCATCGGGTTCCGGCTCAATATCCAGGTGCATGAGCGGCCCGCCGCTGCGGTGCGTACGTACCAGTTGTTCCAGTACCAGCAGCATATTGAGGGTAGCGCTTTCCGTGTAGGAGTTCCTTTCTTCTTCACAGCGGTTGCACCAGTGTTTATATCCAAGGGGATTGGTGGAAATACCGCCTTCCATTCCTTCCGGCAGCAGGGCCGCCAGAATCCTGAACAAGCGGATGGTATAGGCTACACGATCGGCGCTGGTCCAGTCGGGTGCATGTACCTGGTCTTTTACCACTACATTGTGAAAACCGCCGTAAGGAAATCCATTCATAGTAAATACGTAGCAATCCTCTTCTTTCAGCCATTGCTGAAATTCCTTTAAGGCCGCTTCCTTGCTTAGTTCCAGGCTGGCGGTGTTAGCGAGCCGCAATCCTATTCCGAATGACTGATCCGGCGATACCTGTTGTTTAATGGCAGGTATAAATTTTTTGAGTTGTGCAAAATGATCGCCCCAGTTTTCGCCGGGATGGATATTTGTACAGTAGGTAAGATGTCCTGCAGCTGTTTTCATTACTGATTATTTTTGCAGATGTCTACTGCTTTGTATAATAAGTCAAGATCCATTTCATGTACTTCTTCTCCTTTTCCAACTGCGCGCAGCAGGGAAATGGTTAAGCGGCCGCCGAGATGTTCGCGAAACTCTTCCAATCCGGCTATCACCGGGGAAGGCTTACCATCCTGCATTTCCAGCAACGGATGCCATACCGGCAGTTTCATATTTTTCAACACGGCAAGAATGCGGTGCATATCGTGTTCAGGTAGCCATCCTAACAGGAACGAGTACACGCTGTCTACCGCAATACCGATAGACACTGCTTCCCCGTGGCGTAATTCAAAATTGGTGAGTTGTTCCAGTTTATGTGCGCTCCAGTGGCCAAAATCAAGCGGGCGGGAGGAGCCGCTTTCAAAGGGATCGCCGGCGCCTCCGATATGTTGAATATGCAATTCGGCGCAGCGGTAAATCAGGTCGTGCATGGCTGCCATGTCTCCTTCCGTAAGCGCTACTGCGTTCTGCTCAATACTGTTGAAGAAGGCGGCATCTTTGATCAGGGCTACTTTCACGGCTTCCACCATGCCGGAGCGCCAGTCGCGCGGATCGAGGGTAGTTAAAAACACCGGGTCGTTGAACACCGCAGCGGGAGGAGCAAAGGAACCGAGGAAATTTTTCTTCCCCTTATAGTTTACGCCGTTTTTCACACCTACTCCTGAATCGTTTTGCGACAGTACGGTAGTAGGAATCCGGATATGTTTCACACCGCGGTGTGAAATGGCGGCGGCAAATCCTACGAGGTCCAGCAGGGAACCTCCTCCAATGCCTATCACGTAAGAGTGGCGGTCGATACCATATTTATCGATGGCATCTACGAGGCTGAACAGCAGGGGCAGGTCATTTTTCACGCTTTCTCCGCCGCTGATGGTAATAATTTCAGGGGCCAGCTGAAAGCCGCGCACCTGTTGAAAATAACGATTGATCTGTTGGGTTAGTTCCGGATGGTGTGCTGCAACGCCGCCATCCAGGATCACCAGTAATTTTTTTATGTATGCACTCTCTGCTTTTGATTCCAGGAAGGTGGCTAAACAGGTGTTGGCAGGATCGAATAAATTGCTGCTGAAGAAAACACCGTAAGAGAAGTTGACATCAAAGTTTTGTTGAATATATTCCATGGCTAAATCCGCATCATCTGACTTTCAAAAAACTATAGCCTTTAAAAGTACATAGAAAAAACGTGATTTTTCACAAGAAAAAGGCCCCGGGAACGGAGCCTGTTTTTTTGGGGTTAGTCAGCAGAATAATTTATCGGTATGCAAAGAAACCTTTTTCGGGGGTTTCCTCATACGGTATAAACCATTATTTTATAAATTGCGTAGTTCTACTTACTTATGCGGTC
>NZ_DATMTE010000414.1:0-1539 GCF_035564935.1 Chitinophaga sp.
CCTAAAGAGCGCATCTTTTATAAGCATATATTTTATGTAATTGATAGCGTGGGAAATATGGAATTTACCATACAAACAGAATATTCACCCATTTCCGTGGAAATGGGCGGGCCAAAATATATCCTTTGCGGCTCGCAAGGAGGCACGCATTTCAATTACGGCACCGGGTTTAACGATGATCTTAAATATGATGATTTGAAGAATACTGTGATCGGGGTCCTGGAGAAGAAGTATAACGCGGTGGCTGCAACCCAATAGCTACGATATATTAATTAACATGTTGTTGTAAAAAATGGGCAAACTTTACAACAGCATGTTTTAAGAAAAATATTTACAACAAGCTGTTAGTGTAATACCCCAAAACAGATGAACGCTCCGAAGAGAATTTTAAAAACAGGAAGTAATGGAACTGATCTGGGAGGGGGCTGAAGCCATGAGACTGCCTCATAAATAACTTTGCCTGGCCCTGATGGAGAGATCGTTGCTCAGGTTCATCAGGTTGGTGACGGACAGTCTCATGCCGGCTTTATTATTTAACCAGTCCTGCGGCCATGTGCTGGGGATCTGCCAGGTTGTGGTTAAACCAGTGAGGATATAATGGCCCCGGTGCCGTAAGGCTGTCCAGCAGTGTTACTTCCTCTGCCGAAAGTCCGATAGTGGCTGATTTGAGATTGTCGTCCAGCTGCTGCACTTTAGACGCCCCAATCAGCACGCTGGATACTACCGGTTTGGTAAGCAGCCAGGCCAATGAAATTTGTGCTACGGTGGCATTATGTGCTTGCGCTATTTCTTTCATCCGGTCCACCAAAACGAAGCCCTTTTCCTTATCAAACGGAATAATATCAAAACCGGAAAGGCGGTTGCCGGTTTCTTTCAGGTTTTCGCGGGTGTATTTACCGCTAAGGAATCCGCCTGCCAGCGGTCCCCAAACCGTCATACCTATGCCTGCCTGCTGCATAAACGGTACCACATCATACTCCACATCACGTCCTACCAGTGTATAGTTCATTTGCCCGTTACAGAAAGTAGCCCAGCCGTTATCGCGCTGCATTTGCCAGGCAAGCGCCGATTTCCACACCGACCAGTTGGAGAAACCGATGTAGCGCACCTTGCCGCTTTTAACCAGCCCATCGAGTGTAATAAGCGTTTCTTCCAATGGAGTTACGGGATCTTCACGGTGAACAATATACAGATCAATGTAGTCGGTGCCCAGCCGTTTCAGGCTCTGGTCGCAGGAATACAGGATATGCCTGCGGGAAAGCCCCGACTGCGTAATAGGTGCACCATTCCGGAAGCCAACCTTAGTGGCAATTACCACTTCGTGCCGGCGCTTAGCCAATAGCTTGCCCAGCATTACTTCCGACTGACCGGCGGCATACCCGTCGGCGGTATCAAAAAAATTAATGCCTGCTGCCAGGGAGGTATCGATCATTTTGCCGGCCTCTTCTTCAGATACCTTATATATGGTAGGAATAGACGGATCACTGCCAAAGGTCATAGCGCCAAATGATAATCTGGAAACAACAAGCCCGGTGTTTC
>NZ_DATMTE010000415.1:0-5157 GCF_035564935.1 Chitinophaga sp.
GTGAAAACATCGGAGTTAAAATCGGGATCCTCTCCAAACAGTGCTTTGGGAACATTTGTTTTTGTCTCGTCCCCTGGTTTCCTCCATCGTTCTGTAATACGTTTATTTACAGCGCCAAATTGAGTCATGTAAGTAAACATGTTGTTGTTATAGGAATTATTGAGCATTGGCAGGTCCGTATTCCGGATTTTGTGGCCTCCCTCATAAGTAAGAAGAAATGCAAAGGTGATTCCTTTATAAGTCAGATTACTGCTGAAAGATCCGCTGTAAACAGGTACTGTTGTACCACTGTATTGGATGGCTTCAAGCGTAGTAGGTATGATAGTGGAAGCTGTATTCTTCTCATCATATACCTGCGGCAATCCATCCTTACTTAACCCCGCCCATTTATAACTATAGATGGCATTATACGGATTTCCTACACGGGGATATGCCAGTGGATAGTCAAGCTGCAGTATGTAAAATGGTGCTTCGATATTCACGTAAGTCACTTTATTCTTATTGTACGCAAATAGCGTTGTAAGGTTCCATTTCCATTTTTTTGAAGAAATAATATCGGCACTGATAGTGGTTTCAATTCCATGATTAGTCATTTCTCCATTATTTATCTGGTAGGTAGAATATCCAAACCCTTCGGTGGGCACCCCCATTGTGTTAGCGAGAAGATCCTTTCCATTCTTCCTGTAGTAATCCACAGCGGCGGTTATGCGATTATTATACATGGTAATGTCCATCCCTATATTTCCCGTGAATGTCCTTTCCCAGGAAAGTAAGGGGTTGGGCCGGCTTGCAATAACTCCCTGCATGCCTCCCAATTGATAATTCGGGGAATACGATGCAGTCATATAAGGCGCCGCATCTTTCGCAATATTTCCTACAACGCCATACGAACCCCTCAGCTTCAGGAAAGAAACAAAACCTGGTATAAAAAAGCCCTCCCGGAATACATTCCAGCCTAATCCTACTGACCACATCGGTTTGCGTTGATATCTGGCATTTGTACCCCATAAATTGGACCTGTCCCAGCGAAGGCTTCCGGTTAACAGGTACTTATCATCGTAAGCATACCCTGCATTACTATAAATGGAAACGAACCTGTTGATCAGCTCCTTGTCAAATCCTACATCGCTGCCGCTAAATGTGCCATTGAAGAAAAGCCCTGCTCCGTTAGCCAGGTCCTGTTCATTTAGCAGGTCAAATGAAAGTACATCAGGGTCATAGTTATACTGGGTTTGATTATGAAGCTCCAGTTTATTATTCCTGGTTTCTGTACCTGCAATGGCAGTGATATTATGTTTTCCGGATGTTTTGTCGAAATTCAGCTGCTGGCGGAAAGTATAGGCATTGTTATGATTCTCATTCCGGTTAAAAATATTTCCATAAGGCAACAAATAGAAGAATCCCCTTTCTGCAGTGTATCCTGCCAGACTGTTGACCTTATTGCGAACGTAGAAACTATTTTTGTCGTACAGTAAATCTGATCGTTCATTCCCGGTTTCATACTGAAAAGATGCCTGATAATTCAGCCACGGTGCAAAACGAATATTCAGCTTACCCACACTCCTGTTAAGAAAGGCCTTATTTCCGGCCAAATTCATTCCTGTTTCATCCAGTGGGGTGATGTCCATATTGTACAAACCATATTGATCTATAATGGACATGGTATTATTGCTCAAACGGGATTTTCCTGTGGAGGTAAAATGTGTGCCATTGGTATTCACCAGGCCATCATAGGGCATATACTCATATCCCGGGCTCAGTGTGCTGAAAGTTTGTTCTTTACCTTCATCATATTGCAGGTAAGTGCCAAGTTCCAGGTCTAACCATGGAGTTAGTGTTGCTGTATTCCTGATATTAACGCCAATGTTCCTGTTGCTTGTAAATTTATCTTCCAATGCGTTGTTACGATAGGTAACAGATGCATAAAATGCATTCTTTTCGGTAGCGGAGGCGATGTTAACGTTATACTGCTGAAGAAACGGATTCCTTTTGGCATACTTTGCCATTTCATTAAAGTAGCGATAGCCGGAACCGGCAAGCTGGTTAAGTTTCCCGTCCAGTTCCGGTGCGGTTATATTCCCCGCATAATAATTCAGCAATGCAGTTGTACCCTGGCTCACATATGCTTTATTGTCCAACAGGGATTGCGCATAACTTTTGGCATCCGGTCCATGCAAACCAGGATTAGCCCCGGCCCACTCTTTCTCAAGTTCTATCATATCTGAGGCATCCGCAAGCCGGCCGGTGTAGTACCTATATGGTTGAAACGTAACTGTTGCATTCCCGTTAACCTGCGGATGTCCTTTACGCGCTTTTTTTGTAACAATAACTACCACGCCATTTGCTGCCCTTGCCCCATAAATGGAAGCTGCAGCAGCATCTTTCAGCACCGTTATCTTCTCAATATCTTCGAGATTAAGCCCGGGTACACTTTCCCTGATATCTCCGGTGGTGCTTATTGTTGAATTTTCAACCGGTAGCCCGTCTATAACGTATAAGGGAGCTGTAACCCCATTCATTGAGGTGGTGCCACGTATAAGTCCATTATTATATCCGGCTACCCGTCCTTCCAATAAAGTGCCCAGATTGCTGAGACGTTGCTGCTTCAAAGCCTCTGTAGTAATAGTAGAAAAAGCCCCGGTAGCCCGTTCCTTACTCAATGTCTGATAACCTGTTGAATAATTGTTTATGACCACCGCATCCAGGGAATCAACATAAGCAGAAAGGGTAACCGCAAGGTGTATAGTATTTGCATCCCGGGAAAGCAGTTTCGCTCCGTCCAACTTGTTTCCTTTAAGCAAGCGGTCAATGGAAACCTCGATCGTTGAAAATCCAATTGAACTGATTTGTAATACAGCCTCCTCTGCCACATCTTCCAGCACAAATTGCCCCAATGAGTTCGAAGAGGTGCCCATGCCGGAATTTTTTAACCTCACTGATGCACCCGGCAATGGCTGATTTTCGCTGCCCGCTATTGTGCCCGTCACTTTAATGCGCTGTTCCTGCTCCGGTTGCGCACTAACGGCAGGCCTGGCAGAAAGGAAGATGGTTTGCACCGATATCCGGTACCTAAGCGGTTTACCTTCCAGGATCTTCTCCATAAACTGTGGCAGCGGCATATTAATAGCTGAAATGTTGGCCGATGGCTCATTTTCCAGCAGATGCCTGTTATACATTACAACAAAACCAGATTGCTTTTTGATTTCCGCAAAAAGTTGCCGGAGCGGTACATTCTTTCCTGTAAACGTGATGCGCTGAGATGACACTTTTGCCGACAGCTGTAAGAAGAATGCCAATAATAAAATAACTGTAATCTTCATGATACGGATCAATTGTAGACAACGCTGTCGCCCATTCCCGCCAGGTTGAAATATCAGTACCTGCTTTCTACATACATCATAACAACGATAGCATAGGCACCCTGGCGCGGACAACGGCCACGACTCGCGGTTCGCATTTTTTTGCATAACTTGCACTTGTTTGGTTGTAAAACGACTCAGATTCGGTTGTTACACCTGACATTTATTTCCGGAAGTGGGTCCAATCACTTCCGGTCTTTATTTTAATCAGGTGCTCATAGATATCAGACAATATGATTGATACTATATTTATGGCAAAACAATTAACTTCCTTCCCGATACCAGCTTAAACTTCACATTCGCATCCTGCAACCCAAGCAACACATCTGAAAGCGACTCATTCCGGCTCATCTCTCCCCCGAAGGTGATGTCTGGAACACCATGCTCATAAACTACTTCCAGGTCATACCACCGGGCTATTTCCCTCATCACTTCCTCCAGCTTTTTATCACTGAAGTTGAAAAGGTTGTTCTTCCAGGCAATGGCTGCATCCACCTGTACATTCTTACTTAATTTTATATTATCCGGTGACATATTTGCCTGCTGACCCGGAGAAAGAAATACATTTTTCCCTGTCCTGTTTTCAACCGCCAGTTTACCGGAAATCAGCGTAGTACTAACCTCTTTTTCCTCCGGATATGCTTTCACATTAAAACTGGTTCCCAATACTTTTAAGAAACCACCATCATTAAGCGCAACAATAAAAGGTTGGGATGGGCTGCTTACTACTTCAAAATAAACTTCACCCGTAACTTCCACTTTCCGGTTATTCGAATCAAAATTCACGGGAAACCGGATAGATGATGCAGCATTTAACCACACCAGTGAACCATCAGGCAATTGAAAATTGAACCGCCGGCCACGTGGAGTAGCAACTACATTATATTTTAGTTCCCGGCCGGACTGATGGTTCTGTAAATAACCTAATTTCCCATTGCTCACCACAATATCACTACCTTGCTGTTTTGCAATAAGCCCCTGCTTCAGGCTATCCAGCGACACGACCGTACCATCAGAAAGGGTGAGCATAGCACCCTCCCTGCCTGGCGGCACATCTGATGGCTGGTTGGTGTATGCAATTTCTTTCGGTGTGCGATCCAGCATTTTAATCAAAAAGGAACCGGATACTATCAATAATGCTGCGGCAGCAATCTTCAGCCACCGGGGCATCCGGACTATTCCCTTCCGGGTACCGGCAGGCATCCTGACAGGTATGCTGTCAAAAATCTCCATCTGGGCGGCCATCCAGGCCGGATCATCAAGATGTTCCAGAAGCTGCGGATTCAGCGGGTTTTGATCGCTCCATAGATCCAGCTCCCGCTGCTCTTCATCCGTGATTTTGCCCTCCAGCTTCTTCAGCAGCAATGCCTCAATATGTTCGATATCCGGATTGTTCATATAATTTGAAACGGATTTATGCCCGCCATCTCTTTATTAAACAACCAAAAGATCGTTTTAACCAAAAGAAATCTGACTTTTTTCAGAAAATACGCAGAACCGTAAAACAGGTGGTAATAACAAGCCTATGAGACCGACTTCCCCCGGTCCCTACCGGAGGTTACATCAAATTCCAATGCTGCCTGTACTATTATTTCAGGGATTGGTTTATATAGCAGGACTAATTACGCTTACTTACTAAAGCAAATTTTAAAAAGAAAAAGCATAACAAGGAAACCCTTCTCTGAAAGCCTGTACCTCAATAGCTTCAGGGCACGTGCTTTCTGATTCAGTACAGTCTGAGACGATATTCCAAGACTGGCAGCCACTTCCGCGGTAGACATCCTGTTAAAATATAAAA
>NZ_DATMTE010000416.1:0-9364 GCF_035564935.1 Chitinophaga sp.
GCCGCACAGGAAAAAACTGACCTTTCAGGCAGCTGGAGCTTCCAGGTAGATTCACTCGACCAAGGAGTTACCGGTAAATGGTTTAACCGGCCATTAAAAGATCATGTTAAACTTCCCGGATCCATGACTACAAATGGAAAGGGCGATGAAGTTTCAGTAAATACCCACTGGACCGGTAACATTATCGACAAATCCTGGTTTACAAGCGATGAATATGCGAAATACAGGCAGCCCGGAAATATTAAGATCCCCTTTTGGCTGCAACCCGTAAAGTATTACCAGGGCGCTGCCTGGTATCAGAAAACAATTAAGATCCCCGCTTCCTGGAACAACAAATATATCCAGCTGTTTATAGAAAGAAGCCATTGGGAAACTACCGTATGGATAGATGATGTGGAGATAGGTATGGAAAACAGCCTTGGAACAGCACAGGTGTTTGAACCAGGTAATACATTACAACCAGGTACACACCGTTTAACCATCAGGGTCGACAACAGGATAAAAGACATACAGGTAGGAAATGATGCGCATAGCGTATCGGATCATACACAAACCAACTGGAACGGTATGGTGGGGGAACTGAGTCTCCGGGCCAGGCCGGCAACTTTTATTGCTAACGTGCAGCTTTATCCTGATATTAAAAACAAACTGGTACTTGCAAAAATTCATCTCAAAAATACATCCGGTACTCAGCAGACAATTTCATTAAACCTGGCGGCTATCCCCCATACATCAGGCGTAACAAAACCAATGCCCCTGACGCAGGAAATTATGCTTCCCGGAAAAGATACCACCATAGCAATTGCCTATCCTATGGGAAGCAACCCGCTGTTGTGGAATGAATTTCACCCGCACTTATACGAAATGCAGGTAACCCTGAAGGAGCGGGGCAATACAGACCGTCAGCGTATATCTTTCGGGATGCGCGACTTCAAAGCCAAGGGCACCCAGTTCGCGGTAAATGATACGCTTACGTTTTTACGCGGTACGTTAGATTGTGCGGCTTTCCCAAAAACAGGTTATCCTCCCACTGATGTAGCCACCTGGATAAAGCATTTTAAAACGATAAAAGCTTATGGGTTGAATCATATAAGATTTCACTCCTGGTGCCCTCCGGAAGCGGCATTTACCGCGGCCGACCAACTCGGTATCTATTTACAGGTGGAATGTTCTGCATGGGCAAGCGGGTTTAACACCAACGTAATCGGCGATGGCCTTCCTATAGATAAATATGTTTATGAGGAAAGCGAAAAAATGGTGAAAGCATACGGAAACCATCCTTCTTTTGTAATGATGACCTATGGCAATGAACCCGGAGGAAAAAAACAGACCCCGTACCTGGTTGGCTTTGTTAACCACTGGAAAGCCAAAGATGCAAGAAGGGTTTATACCACCGCGGCAGGCTGGCCAGTAAATGATGCCAGTGATTATCACAACACACCGGACCCAAGGATCCAGGGATGGGGTCAGGGCTTGTCAAGCATCATCAACAAGCAGGCTCCAAGAGCCGACTATGACTGGACAAATATTATTTCAAAATGGAAACGTCCTGTTGTTAGTCATGAAATTGGCCAGTGGTGCGTATATCCCAATTTCAGGGAGATAAAAAAATATGATGGTATATTAAAACCGAAGAATTTTGAAATCTTTAGAGACAAGTTACAGGAAAATGGCCTGATACAGCTGGCCGACAGTTTCTTTATGGCTTCCGGAAAGCTGCAGGCGCTTTGCTATAAAGCTGATATTGAAGCTGCGTTGCGTACTCCCGGGTTCGGTGGTTTCCAACTGCTGGGCTTAAATGATTTCCCCGGGCAGGGAACAGCGCTTGTAGGTGTTTTAGATCCATTCTGGGAACCCAAACCTTATATTACTGCAGCGGGGTTTAGCCAGTTCTGTGCGCCGGTAGTATTGCTGGCCAGGTTACCAAAAATGATTTACACCAACGATGAAGAGTTGGTTGTTCCATTGGAGATGGCCAATTTTAGCAATGCTCCAATGAAAAACGCTTTGATTACCTGGAGTATTGAATCTGAAAACGGAGCGCCGTTATTTAATGGCAACTTTAAAAAAGAAATGATTGAAATAGGAAATGGAATTAAGATAGATACTATCCGGCAGGTTCTCGGAGCAATAAAAAAAGCGCAACATCTTGTTTTAAAGGCCAAAACAGGCAACCATACAAATACATGGGATATATTCGTTTACCCAAAAGTACTGCCGGAAACACCCGGGGAAGTACTTTTAACCCAAACGTTAGACGCCAGTGCCATTGAAAGATTGAACCGGGGCGGAAAGGTATTGCTGACACTGAAAAAAGGATCGGTTAAACCTGAAATGGGCGGCGATATTAAGATCGGGTTCTCCTCCATATTCTGGAATACCGCATGGACGGCCAAACAACCTCCTGTTTCCTTAGGTATTTTATGTAACCCCAAACATCCTGCACTCGCGGATTTCCCTACTCAATATCATAGCAATTGGCAATGGTGGGATGCCATGAGTCATTCAAGCGCGATTAAGCTGGATGTTCTGGCGAAGAACCTGTCTCCCATTGTAAGAGTGATTGACGATTGGGTAACCGCGCGTTCCCTGGGGCTGGTTTTTGAATGCAACATAGGAAAAGGTAAGCTCGTTGTTTCGGCAATAGATCTTCTTACTGACCAGGACAAGCGTCCGGAAGCCCGCCAGTTACTTTACAGTCTTGGGAAATATATGAGCGGCACGCAGTTCAAACCAGCGCATACCCTGGAACTGGCACAAATACAGCAATTGTATCAGTAGTTAAGCATTAATAAAAAAGCATCGGCAAACACACCAACAGCAGGATATGTTTGCCGATGCTTACTAACGTCCATGCCTAAAAGCCGATGGGCGGCTTATTAGCTTCTATGGGCCAGCCGGGATTCTGATATATAGGGGAAGTATTTACATCGTTATCTTCCGACGTGATCAGGAAATGCTGTATGGCAATCGGATTGAAATAATGTGCCAACGTCCATTTATAACCATTGTATGCCAGCACTGTAGGCGTTTTCTGGTAAATGCGCAGGTAGGGACTCAGCGCCGGATCAGATACTGTGCTTCTGTCGCCGATGTTATAAGTAAGAGCCGAAGCGCTGTACCAGTTTTTGATCGGTCCCCAGAGTTTGAATCCTTCTATGAAATAAGGCGTTTTGATCATTTGATCCATTGCCCGCCATCTGCGCAGATCCATATACCGTAACCCTTCCCCCATTAGTTCACAACTCCGCTCCCTGCGAATGTTATAAAGGGTTTTATCTACCATGATGCCGGCGGAATATACGCCCCAGTCGTTCGCCGCCTCTTTTACAAGATCGGTGGCTGCAATGGTTTTCTGAATATCAGGGTCCACTCCTGCTCTTTCCCGGATCGCTTTCCAATACGCAGTGGCTGTACCATCCAGCGCACCGGTCTTTTCGTAAGAGGCTTCCATGTAATTGAAATAAGCTTCTGTTCCCCTGAATACGATGCTGCCGACATCTCCCCTGCCATTGCCAAGTTGTGCGCCATCATATACATTGCCTTTGCGGCTCATATAGCCGGTGGAGTTATCATGGTTGCCTATCAGGTTCATAATGTCAGGGTATCCTACTACCGGCGTGGCATGTGTACCCAGCGATGATGGTTTGAGAATATTGATCTGGCCGGGCTGTGCAAGGAAAAGCCAAAGTCGGCCATCACGGTTCTGGCGCACCAGCTGTATGGAATCGTCGCCTGCATAGCCGGAGCCTGTTGCATAAATGGGCAGTCCGTTCGCCATCAGGAAACGATCTACATACCCCCGTGTGAATCCCCAGCCATGTGCAGCTTGTATGGTATTGGGGAAACCGTTGGAAACGCCCTGCCCGAGGTCATAGTCGCGCCAGAGCAGTACTTCGCTGAAGCCGGAGAGATCTGTTGCGCTGTACATCCGGCAATATGGGTTTGCTTCACTTGCCACGGCAAAATCCTGGTTACCCGTTTCCAGCCGTTTCGCCATGCTGTTAGGTACAAGCGGCACGGCATCTGCAACGGTTTTTGCGGCCTCCATTGCCTGGGTCAGGAAAAAGTCGATCTCCCCTTCAATGCTACCGGATTTGAACTGGTAGGAGGCATTATAGCTTTTGTCTTTGCCCGGCCATTTAGGACCGTTGGGTACATAGGCGGTGTTCCTAAAATACTTCAGGAAAGTGCCCTCGTATAATGCCACGCGTGATTTCAACAGCTGTGCGCATATTTTAGACAAGCGGTTTTTACCACCTGATGGAGCAGTAACGCCCATCAGGAGAATCGCTGAATCAAGATCTGATATGATGAAGCGTGCCACTTCTGTTTGGGGCGCCCGTTTGCTGGCCTCGGTCAGCGATGCTTTGTCTTCCTTCAGCGTGTGGGTAATAATGGGGAAATCGCCCAGCGACTGTAATTTTCCCCAATAGGCCCAGGCGCGCATAAAGTACATTTCGCCTATGTAGTGCCTGATATTGTCTTCATTCCCGGTAAGCGTACCGGCAGCGAGACGCGGCAGCACCGTTTCAAGGAAGTAGTTGCACTGGTAAATATCTGTGAACGACCACTCCCCGCCGGTTTGCCCTACCATCCACTGGCCCGGCACATA
This sequence comes from Chitinophaga sp., assembly GCF_035564935.1. Classification (GTDB taxonomy): domain Bacteria; phylum Bacteroidota; class Bacteroidia; order Chitinophagales; family Chitinophagaceae; genus Chitinophaga. The sequence continues at coordinate 4,616 of NZ_DATMTE010000416.1, forward strand.
ACGGTTATCAAACCCACGCCTTGCGCCCACATCGGTATGGGCGTCTCCGTCGAATGTACCAAAAACAGGAAGCGTTTCGTATCGCCTGATCACGTAAGTTGCCAGCTGCGATTCTTCCAGCAGGTAATTCTCCGGTGTTATCCGCGAGGGCGGGGTGATTTCCAGCAGATCCTTGTTACAGGCATGCATCAATAAAGCCGTAACCGCTATCAGTAATATATACAGTGTTTGTTTCATGATGTTACATTTGTCTGATCAAAGGATAATGTTCAGGCCCAACGCATACACTTTGAATAAAGGATATGCACTGCCGCCGGAGCCGCCGTCTACCGTTTCAGGATCGAACATGGTGGCCATTTTTGTAATGGTAAACAGGTTCTCGCCGGAGGCGTAGATCCTGAGTTTTTGTATGCCGGCACGCCGGGTCAGACCTGCAGGCAGCGTATAACCGATTTGCAGGTTCTTCAACCGCACGTATGCTGCGTTTTGCAGGTAGCGTGTTTGCACCACCTGATTCTTACCACTGATGAGTGGCCGCGGATAGTAGGAGTCGAGATTGAGACCTAATACATGTTTAGGATCATCCCGGAAATAATCGGTATGCTCTGTTAAACCAGCGGAAGAATAGATACCGGTGGAGGCGCCCCAGAACTGGTAACTGTTCTGGAAATAATCACGCTTCATTACACCCTGGAAAAAAGCCCTGAAATCGATGCCTTTCCAGTTTGCCCCGAAATCTGCCCCTATCAGGAAACGCGGCGTATTATTGCCGATAAGTATCAGATCGCCGTGATCACCTTCCGTATTAGAGCCGCTGGAAATCTTACCATCTCTATTCACATCCGCAAACATCAGATCGCCCGCTTTCCAGTTACTGCCTAATGCATTCTGGGCGCCATTGGGTAATGATTTGAGATGATCGTCCATTTGTTGCTGGGTTTTGGCGATACCGATAGTTTGGTAACCCCAGATCTCTCCCATCATATGTCCCGTGATGAAAGTGCTTAAACTTCCGGTGGGATTGGGATAACGTGTAATTTTGGTACGGGAATCAGACATGGTGAAGCGCAGGTAATAATCCAGTCCGTTCTTCAGCTGGTCTCTCCAGTTCAGCTCCACTTCCCATCCTTTTGTTTGTAAGTCTGTATTGTTTGCTTTGGGAACATCCGTTCCCAATATCACGGGCAACTCAGGAGCGGGACCTATCATGTTTAAGGTGAGGCGGGAATAATGTTCCACTGTTAATGTAAGCCTGTTTTGTAAAAACGCCGCGTCCATACCAAAGTTCCAGGTGCGTACTTTTTCCCAGGAAAGGCTGGAGGTAATAAGACCCGGCGCAGTAGCCGTGTTAGGCCGTTGCCCGTTGATAAGCCATGAACCATCGGCATTGCCGGTAGGAACGGCAAGATAGGTTGGATACCAATCTTTAGTATTCTGATTCCCCAGCTCACCCACTGAAGCTCTTAGTTTTAACTGGTTCACATATCTTTCCAGCGGTCGCCAGAACTTTTCCCGGTCGAGGTTCCAGCCTGCAGATACAGAAGGCGAATACATCCAGCGCATGTCGGAGCGGAAGCGCGAAGATCCGTCGTACCGCAGGTTGGCTTCCAGCAGGTACTTCCCGTTGTAATCGTAGTTCAACCTGCTGAAATAACCTTGTGTAGCCCATTTGTTGGTATTGCCGCCTACAACAGGAGGCACCGGTTTACCATTGGGGTCGTTGCCGGAAGTAATGTCCAGCACCGGCAATTGCGATACAATTAAACCGTTGCGCTGTGCGGAAAACCACCTTGCTTTGGTTTGTTCCGTTTGCATGCCAACCAGTATTTTAAAATTATGCTGACCAAACTTTTTGAAGTATTCTGTATACAAATTGGTGTTCAGGTAATTGGTGCGGCCTGCTTCTTCGTGCACATGATTTTCGGTTCGGTACACATAGGGATTTCCTGCCACATCGTGATTAAATACCGGCTTTAGTTCCCAATGATAAAACTGGTTATCAGTACGGTAATTGAGGTCAGCAAAGATCTTCCAGTCGCGCAGCGGCGTAATGGTCAGTTTCAGTTGCTGGGAGTTGGCATCGTATTGTTTATCACTGGCGCCGCCGTCTCTCATTTGCAGGGCGGGCGAAGGAGAATCGTAGAGGAACCCGTTGTTATCATACAGCGGCAGCATGGGCCATCCTTGCCGCGCTACGATATCATTCAGGGTATTGGTCATATAGCTTGGTCTTTCAAACTCTTCACGACTGAAGCGCTGGATGAAAGAAAGTGATGCCCACCCGGAGAGTTTGGCATTAATGCGCGCCGTAATGTTGTACCGTCTGAACTTGTCGCTACCAAAGCGCATAAAACCGATCTGGTCGAGATAGCCGCCGGAAATAAAGTAGGTGATATTTTCCTTGCCGCCGCTGGCGCTCAGGGAATATTCCTGTGCAGGTGAAGTTGGTTTATAAAGCGCCCTGTACCAATCAACGTTATCGTTGCCTTCATAATAACCGTCTGCCCATATGTTGGGTTGTCCGGGACGGGGAATGATGGTGGTTTTGATCTTCCCATCCATAAAATCGCGGATACGTTGCATGCGGGCCGGAGTAAAATATACGCCTTGTCCAGAATTTACGCTGGCATCGTTAAAATAGGTGGCAAAGGTGTAGGAATCCATGGTGTGTGGCAGCAATACCGGGCTGCTAGAGCGGTAATTGGCGCCGGCGTTGATGGTGGTTTTGCCGGCCTTTCCCTGTTTGGTGGTGATAAGGATCACGCCAAAAGGTGCACGGGAACCGTAGATAGATGAAGCGGCCGCATCTTTCAACACGGATATGTTATCAATATCCTGGGGGTTCACGGCATTGAGATCGCCCTCCATCCCATCGATCAGCACCAGGGGCGCAGCATCGGAACCCTGCCCGATGGTGCCTACACCACGTATATTGATGGAAGGCCTGTTTTCCATACTGCCTCCCATCGCGCCGCTTTGCGTAATATTAAGTCCCGGCGACACCCCCTGCAGCGCCTGGGCCACATTGGATACCGGTCTTGTTTCCAGTACTTTGGAACTGATAGTAGACACGGCGCCGGTCAGGTTGGCTTTTTTCTGTGTGCCGTAACCTACCACAACAGCAGCATCCAGGTTTTGCATGGAAGCAGCCATGACTACATTCACCAGGGTCCGGTTTTTCAACTCGACCTCCTGTTCCTGCATACCCAGGAATTTAAAGACTAATACCGTTGTTCCTTCCGGTATTTTTAGCTGGTACTCTCCAGCTGCATTGGTAACGGCTCCTGCCGAGGTGCCTTTCGCCACTACTGTAACCCCAGGTAGCGGCTGACCATTTCCATCTGTCACCCGGCCTTTTACAAGCACAGGGTCTGCTGCATTTACCGGTGTAAAAACCGCTGGCAAAAACAGCATAATGAAAATAAACAGTAGATAAACAAACGACGATGGAAGCCCTGGCAGCGTAGTTATGTGCCATGCTTTCCCGGAGGAAGTAAAGGTTCTCATTGTTTTCTTTTTAACAGTAATGCATAAACGTGGTAAGAATAATGTGTGGGAGATATTACACGGCATTAGCTTCCCTTCCTGTTATGGCGTGTCATAACAGATGATGAAAATGCCCTGAAAATATGTGCTGGCTTTAGTACGAATAAATAGTGATACGGCTTCACAATGCCTCAGCGCCGCAAGCAATTGTTTGTTTTAATGCTTTTTGGTTGACTAAATAATGGCCCTAAATTATTATCCCATGTACCGATATACAATGGATAAAACCGTTAAAAAAATGGACAATATTACGATGGTGTTGCAACGGATGTTGTTGTGTGGATAGCTCTTTTTGAGGCAATGTTCCGCTATGTCCCTGTTCCAAAGAAAAAGAGGCTGCTCAATCCTATTGAGACAGCCCCTTCTATCTACCACTGATTAATTTCAACTGGTGACGTTGAAGCTATCATGGTACTCCACAGTTCCTTCCGGTATTTCTCCTTCAAATGACTGTACCTGGAAATACTCAGCAGGAGCATGCAGGTATTGCAAACGGTCATCGCTCCTGAATCCGAACCGGCCATAATAAGAAGGCTCGCCCAGCACCACACAGCCAGCTGCATGCAGCTCCCGCAATGCGTCAATGGCGGCCCTGGTCAACCCGGAACCCACGCCAGATCCCTGTTTGGAAGGACTCACCGATACAGGCCCAAGTCCAAACCAGCCTTCGCTTCCTGAAGAAATGATTACAGGCGATACAGCAATATGTCCTATCAATACTCCTTCCTCTTCTGCTACCAGGGAAACGGTCAGCTGACCATTTGCGCGCAGGGCTTTTATGATAAATGATTCCGTTCCGCTGCTATATGCTGCTACGGCAAATGCAGCCTTCGTAACCTCATCGATAGCCACGATATCAGAAGGCTCTTCCCTCCTGATAGTATAATTGTATTTATGCATTACTGTCAGAATTAAATAAAAATAGAAGGATACTCCCGCGGCCCAGGGCGCAGAAACCATGAATAGAATTATCAGGTGAAGATGTAATTACCTGGGTAACTACTGTAATACAATATCCATCATACGCTCAAATTGAAGAAAAGTGGAATTCCACCCGAAAATAAAGAAAACTGTGATACGACCCTCATAACGGGCACGCATATTTTTATGTTATCTATAAATAGTTTTATGAAAAGGAAATATAGAAGAGATGACCTACAGGTGGACGTGATCCCGCTGGTACAAAACCCGAACCTTTTTATC
>NZ_DATMTE010000417.1:0-8259 GCF_035564935.1 Chitinophaga sp.
AACTTTTATTTAATACCAAAACTATCATATTATGAGAGCTATATGGTCAGGGTCCATAGGATTCGGGTTGGTAAATATCCCCGTGAAATTATTCAGCGCTACACAGGATAGCCGCCTGGACCTGGATATGCTGGACAGTAAAAACGGGGCGCATATTAAATACCAGCGTATTAATGAAAACACGGGCAAAGAAGTGCCCTGGGAACAGATTGTAAAAGGATATTTGTATAAAGATGAATACGTTATACTGGAAGAAGAGGATTTTGAAGCTGCCAGCCCCAAGAAAAGTAAGATCATCGAGATAGAATCTTTTGTAGAAGAAACAGAGATTGATGACATCTATTTTGAAAATCCTTATTTCATTGAACCGGCTAAAGGAGGCGAAAAAGCATATGCTTTATTGCAGCAAACACTGGAAAAAACCGGTAAAGCAGGTATCAGCCGCTTTGTACTGCGTACGCAGGAACACCTGGCGGTAATACGACCGCGGGAAAATTACCTGCTGCTGCAGCAGCTCCGCTTTGCAGAAGAGATCCGCCCCTCCTCCGACCTCACCCTGCCTACACATGTGAAACTGGCCAAAAAAGAACTGGATATGGCCATAGAACTGGTAAAGCAATACACCACCGAATTTGATATCAGCCAGTATAAAGATGAATATAAAGCGGAACTGCTGAAAATTATAAAGACAAAAGCCAGCGGCAAGAAACCTGTAGTGAAGAAAATGCGCGTGGTACATACTAAAAGCGATAATTTGTTTGATCAGCTGAAGGCCAGTCTTGGTGGTAAACCCGCTACTAAAAAACGTGCATCATGAGCCTGTCGGAATACAAAAAGAAACGCAACTTCAAAGAAACTACCGAACCCCTCACCGGCAAAGCTGTGGAGGGAAAACATATTTTCGTGGTACAGCGCCATCACGCCTCCCGGCTGCACTACGATTTCAGGCTGGAAATAAACGGGGTCCTGAAAAGCTGGGCCATACCAAAAGGCCCCTCCATGAACCCCGCAGATAAACGGCTGGCTATGGAAGTGGAAGATCATCCCTACGATTATAAAGATTTTGAAGGCACCATCCCTGCCGGAAACTACGGTGCAGGCACCGTGTACATCTGGGACAAAGGCACCTTTGAACTGATGAATCCCGATGGGAAAAGTTTTGATAAAGAAGCCCTCCGGGAACTCAAATCCGGTGATCTTAAGATTGTAATGAAAGGAAAGAAATTAAAGGGAGAATTTGCAATAGTGAAAATGAAAGGCCGTGAAGAAAATGCCTGGCTCCTGATCAAGCACAAAGATAAGTATGCAGTGGATGAATATAACAGTGAAGACTATACGCCGGAACGTGTAAAAGCACAGGGAGAAAAAAATAAAGCTGCCGCGAAGGTGGCAAAAAAAAAATCAGCCGCCATAACCGGAGTGGAGGCAAAAAAGAAAACGACCCGTAGTGTTCAGCCGGTAAAGAAGATATATAAACCCATGCTCACTACGCTGGTGAATGAACCGTTTGACGATGCCGGCTGGCTTTTTGAAACCAAATGGGACGGCTACCGGGCCATTGCCAGTGTGCAAAATCACCAGGTGGCGCTCTATTCCCGCAATGAAAAGTCGTTCAACAACGACTATCCTGCGGTAGTGGCCGCCGTGGAGAAAATTTCGCACAATGTGGTGCTCGACGGAGAGATTATTGTACTCGATAACAAAGGCAGATCCCACTTTCAAACGCTGCAGAATTTCCGGACCACAGGAAAGGGAAAATTAACATATGCGGTGTTTGATCTGCTTCACCTCGATGGGAATGAACTGCAGCATCTGAGCCTGCTGGAAAGGAAAAGCCTGCTGAAGGATGTAGTTGCTGAGTTAAATGATAAAACGGTCCGTTTTTCTCCGCATGTTTTAAAGAATGGGAAAAGCTTTTTTGAAAAGGCCCGGCAAAAGGGATGGGAAGGCATCATCGCCAAAAAAGCAGAAAGTATATATGAAGAGGGAAGGAGAGGGATGGAGTGGCTGAAAATAAAGATCGTGAATGAACAGGAGGCGCTGATATGCGGTTATACTGCGCCCCGGGGCAGTAGGAAACAGATAGGAGCATTGGTGCTTGGCATATATGAAAACAAACAGCTGAAGTATATCGGTCATTGCGGGGGTGGATTAAACGAAGCCACCATCGGTGTACTTTATAACAGGCTGCAACCCCTTATCAGCAACACCTCGCCCTTTGCGGAAAAGGTGGGCACCAACATGCCGGTTACATGGGTAAAACCCCGCCTGGTATGCCAGGTGAAATTCCAGGAATGGACTGGCGATGGACACCTGCGGCAACCTGTTTTCCTGGGTCTCCGGGAAGATAAACCGGCAAAAGACGTACATCCTGAAACAGCAAAAAAAATAACCATGGCTACTGTTATTGAAAAAGAACGCACCTTAACGCTTAACAGCAGGAAAGTACCGCTTACCAATCAAACTAAGCTATACTGGCCGGATGAGCAGATCTCCAAAGGGCAACTGATCGACTACTACCTGTCGGTGGCAAAGTATATTTTGCCTCATCTGAAAGACCGGCCCCAGTCGCTGCACCGGTTTCCCAATGGTATCAAAGGACCGGCTTTTTACCAGAAAGATCTTAACCTGGAGCAAACCCCCGCGTGGATAAAGAGTGTATCGCTGCGTGCAGATTCTACCGGGAAAGATGTGGATTACCTGCTGTGTAATAACGAGGCCACACTGGCTTATATGGTTAACCTTGGCTGCATAGAAATAAACCCCTGGCTATCAAGACTGAACAGCCTGGATAAGCCCGATTTCATGATCCTGGACCTTGACCCTGAAAATATTGATTTCAAGTACGTGGTAGAGGCTGCGTTACATATCAGGGATCTGCTGGACGGTTTCAATATTACCTCTTTCTGTAAAACCTCCGGTTCTACCGGTTTGCATATTTATGTACCTGCGGCAGCTAAGTACCCGTATGAAAGTACCCGGTTGTTTGCGGAATATATTGCACGTCATGTTAATGAACAGTTGCCGCGAAGCACCAGTGTGGTCCGTGCAAAAAGCGCCCGGAATAAAAAAGTGTATATCGACTTTTTACAGAACAGCAGGGGGCAAACTGTTGCGTCTCCTTATTCCGCCCGTCCAAAACCCGGTGCCACCGTGTCTATGCCGCTTTTATGGAAAGAAGTGAATGAAAAACTCCGTATCAGTGATTTTAATATTCATAACTCACTGCAACGGTTAAACGAAGTTGGCGACTTATGGCACGATATTAAAAGTGTTAAAAATGACTTGCGTAAGGTAATCCGTGAAATAGAAAGCAGTGCGCACGCCTGATCATTTTGTTCATTTAAATACTGATGTTATGGAAAAGCCTTTATCTTCAAAAGCACTACCAGCCTATGGTTTTATTCTTGGAGCAATTTGCATCGTTTTTACACTGATCTTTTACGTAACGAAATTGTATGGCAATTTGTGGATGGGATATTTTGGTAATCTTATCATGTTTCTTGGCGTGCTCATCTCTATTATCCATTATAACCGCGTACATAAAGACAGAACCTCCACAACATCGTCCTTTGCCATGGGATGGCGCACCACGCTGATAGCAACCATTATATACGCCGTTTTCCTGCTGATCTTTCACCTGGTAGTAGGGGGCAATCCTGCACATACGCTGGTGGAGGAAGACACGGTAAAAGACAATTTCTGGATCTATTTCCTCGGGAATGTATTGTTTGTAAATCTTTTTGTTGGCGTAGTGGCAGCCTTGCTTGGCGGCTTTGTTTTTAAAGCTAATCAGAAAACGGATAAACCGCAGAAGCCATAGGAACTATTATCTTTGCATGGCTATGTCTAAAGGCCATATTTTAATAATTGATGATGAGGACCAGCTGCGTAAGCTTTTAAGCCGCCTGCTGGCCCTGGAAGGATATACGCTTCATGAAGCAGGCAATGTAAGGTCGGCCTTAAAGATCCTGGAAAAAGAAGAAATACAGGTGATCCTGTCGGATGTGAAGCTGCCGGACGGCAACGGGGTGGAACTGGTACACCAGCTACGTATCAGGTACCCGGAAATTGAAACCATTGTGCTCACGGCATACGGTAATATTGCAGATGGCGTACAGGCCATCAAAAACGGGGCTTTTGATTATATCACCAAAGGAGATGATAATAACCGTATCCTTCCCCTGGTGAGCAAGGCAATGGACAAGGCACACCTGCAATTCCGCATCCGCGACCTGGAGAAGAAAATAGGCGGTAAATATAATTTTGGCAGCATCCTGGGTGAATCTCCCGAAATACAGGCGGCTATTGCATTGGCTGAGAAAGTTGCCCCGTCTGATATGACGGTGTTGCTGCTGGGGGAAACGGGCGCCGGAAAGGAGGTGTTCGCACAAGCCATTCACCAGGGAAGCCACCGGCGGCAGCAACCCTTTGTAGCGGTTAACTGCAGCGCCTTTGGCAGGGAAATCCTCGAAAGTGAATTATTCGGACATGTAGCCGGTGCATTTACCGGCGCAGTGAAAGATAAAAAAGGTTTTTTTGAAGAAGCCCGCGGGGGAACCATTTTCCTGGATGAAATAGGAGAGATGGCCATAGAGTTGCAGGCTAAAATGCTCCGCGTACTGGAAACCCAGGAGTTCTATAAAGTAGGGGAAACCCGGCCCACCAAAACAGATGTACGTATCATTGCTGCCACCAACCGGCAACTGGAGCAGGAAATCGCCACCGGCCATTTCCGGTCCGATCTCTATTACCGGTTATCTGCCTTCCAGATCTCTCTGCCTTCACTGAATGAACGCCGGAAAGACATACCGCTGCTGGCCGGCTGGTTCCTGCAACAGATTGCTCCTAAAATGAACAAACGCATCAGCGGGATGACGCCCGCTTTCCTGCAGGCGTTGCAACAGCACAGCTGGAAGGGAAATATCCGGGAGCTGCGCAATGTGATAGAAAGAGCCGCTATTCTAACGGACACGGATATACTGGATACCCCCGTGTTGCCGTTCGATTTCCAGCAGGGTACCGGGGAAGAGGCATCTTCCCTTAAACTGGCGGATATGGAAAAAGTACATATTATCCGTGTGCTGGCCCATGCCAAAGGCAATAAAACCCGGGCCGCGGAATTAATGGGTATTGGCCTCACTACCCTTTACAATAAAATTAAGGAATACAATATCAGCGCATCATAACAACCAGCCCAATAACAGGCACGCCAGTACGATAAAGGGCGACGGTACCCTGGTAAGACAAAGTAATGCCAGCGTACTGGCCATGATCAGCAGGTTATACCAGTTAACGGGTATCACGAAGAAGAGAATAAAGGTGGCTGCCCACATAATCCCCACTACCACCGCGTTAATCCCTTCCAGGGCTCGGTATATCACCACATATCTTTTCAGGTTATTCCAGATGGGGAAGAAAAATAATACCAGCAGCAGGCTGGGCAGGAAAATAGCGATGGGGGCTATCATACAGCCCAGGAACTGGTAACCCATACCCAGGTTACGCATTGCCATACCGCCTACATAAGCCGATATGGAAAACGTAGGGCCTGGAAGCGCGCGCATAATACCGGCCCCGGTAAGCAGTTCCTCCGCTGTAAGGTATTGGGATTTGGCGCGGGTTACATACTGTTCCAGCATCATGGCAATCAGGATATCCCCGCCGCCGAAAACCAGGCTGCCGAAACGGTAAAAGTTTTCAAAGAGGTTGAACGGGCGCCTGGTGATCCATTCATGCGTACGGGCCACCTCCGACAGGAACCCCGCCAGGATAAACAACGACACAAATAACCAGATATTTCCCCACTGGATTTTACGAGGTTTTTCCGCTACCCCGGGAATACGTTTGTTACTGAAGTTGGAAACAATGCCACCCAGTATGATCAGCGCCGGGAAAGTCCAGGGCGATTTCAGGTAAAAGGCGGTGAACATTGATACCACCATGATCACAAAAGTGGCCATACTGGTGATGCTGATCCGGAAAGCCCGGATGCCGCCGTAAGCCAGGAAGCCTACCGCCATCGGCTGTACGTACTTAAAGATATCGGTATGGAGCGCATTTTTGCCGAAATACTGCAACAGGAAACTCAGGGAGCCCATAATCAAACAGGCCGGAGAGATCCATATCAGCAGGGTAATGATGGCCAGTACCGCGCCCCCGCGCTTATAGCCTATTAAGGTAAGGGTTTGGGAAGAAGAAGCGCCGGGAAGCAGCTGGCAGAAAGCATTGTATTCCATCAGCTCCTGCTCTGTTATGTCTTTCCGCTGCTGTACAAATGTTTTCATCATCATAGCCAGGTGACCCTGCGGGCCTCCGTAGGCGGTGATGCTATGTAATAGCACAGCTTTAAGAAAAGGTATATGACGTAGAAGCACAGTTTATTTTAGTGTATGCCTATTGGACAGGTTATAAGGTAATCAAATATCCGGACAAAATACAACGGTGTTGCCAATATTGGTAGTTCCCCGGATAATAAAGGCACAATACTTGTAATATCGGTGTTTATTATAACGAATATGGCCTTTTGTCCGTTGTATCAGTTTGTCAGACAGGTTAATTTCCCACCAACATGTTAAATGTTCGGATCTAAAAGTATAACCATATCAGGGAAAACCATTAAAGAAGAAACTTGCTTATACGCAGGATATTTACAAAGTCCCGGTAAAGAGATTTTACCGGGACTTTGTTATGTTCAGCCTTATTTTTTTAAGCCTATTTCACGTAAGCGCTCATCCAGGTACTCACCGGCCGTGATGGGTTCATATGCCAGCGGGTTATCTGCAGTAACGCAGCTTTCCAGGCAATCCAGTTTCATATCGGATTTGGGATGCAGGAAAAAAGGGATCGAATACCGGGAAGTATTCCACATTTCGCGGGGAGGATTCACCACCCGGTGCGTTGTGGATTTTAAGCGGTTATTGGTTAACCGTTGCAGCATGTCTCCCACATTTACCACAATTTGTTCAGGCAGGGAAGTAACCGGCACCCAGTTATCCTGTTTATCCAGGATCTGCAGCCCGTCGGCGGAGGCGCCCACCAGCAAAGTGATGAGGTTGATATCTTCATGCTGCTCCGCACGGATGGCGGACTTGGGTTCCTGTGTGATAGGCGGATAATGGATGGCTCTCAGGATAGAGTTACCATTATGGATCTTATCATCAAAATAGGTTTCATCCAGCCCCAGGAACAGTGCAATAGCCTGTAACAGGTATTTACCGGATTTTTCAAACCCACGGTATGCTTTAAAGAAAGTAGGCGTAAACTCCGGCACTTCTTCCACCTGTACGTTGGCAGGGTATTCCGAGCTAATGGGGTCATTGTCTTCCACCGTTTGGCCAAACTGGAAAAACTCCTTCAGATCCGGGGCTTCATAACCTTTGGCATGTTCTTTCCCGAAAGACGTGTAACCGCGTTGCCCGGCCAGTTCAGGGATTTCGTAGCGGTGTTTGGTATCGGCGGGCAGCTTGAAAAATTGTTGTACGTATTTGTAGAGGTCTGCAATCAGTTCATCAGGAATCCCATGATTCTTTACCGCTACAAAACCAACTTCTTCGTAAGCTTTACCTAACTGCTGCACAAAGGCCGCCTTTCGTCCGGCATCTCCTGAAGTGAAGTCTGCAAGATCCACTGAGGGGATAGAGTGGGTAGTTGCCATATTTGAATATTGTTTTGGAGCGATAAAGGTAGGGAAAAATAGCTCATTTGAAGTAGGCGGCTTCTTTATCGGTGATATCCACCACTGCGTAGCGGTCTACTTTGTTGATGAGCATTTCATCCATGATATCCACTACATTCTTATAGTTGGATGCTTTGTCGGCTTTGATAAGCACCATCAGTTCGTTTTTATGGAAATCCTGGTATACGGCGGCTTTCTTTTGAATGATCACATCCCGGATACCGCTGCGGTTGGCATAGCTGCTGTAATGCACCTGTGGCGGTACAGCGGGGTCGTCGCCAATGCCCTCATACCAGGCAATACGGTTGTTGGGTCCCAGGATCACTGTCAGCGCTTTCTTTGCCGGTAAAGACATCGGATCTCCTTCATCTTTTGGCATAATGAGGTCCATTGTTTTGGGTTTAGCCATTGTGGTGGTAAGCATAAAAAAGGTGATGAGCAGGAATCCCAGGTCTACCATTGGTGTCATATCTACACGTGTGGATTTTTTATTGCTGCGGGTGCCTCTTTTTCCCCCCTGCGGAGCGGTGTTTATTTCAGCCATATATAACGGTTTAGGTTAAACGAAATTGGTTGAAAGC
>NZ_DATMTE010000418.1:0-4562 GCF_035564935.1 Chitinophaga sp.
AACTATTATAACACAAAAAAATAAAATCAGTGTAATCAGCGAAATCATCAAAATCAGTGTTCCAAGACAAAATCCGCTAATCCTCGTAACTCAGTTCGCAATAAAACTTGGTTTCATTGCTGCCGAGCGCCTGCATGGCGCTGTCGCTCAGCTTGATGATGAGACCCGCATTGGCTTTCATCTGGGGGATTACGTCCAGTACTTTTGCGTATACGGCTTTACCGTTCAGTGGATTTGTTACTTTAATGATAGTACCGCGGGGCGCTGTGTTATGCAGCGCGTAATATTTACCTACAGCATTGCTTTTAAACCAGGTGCCTGGGCCTTTTTCCGAAGTAGTTTTTTTGCCGCCCTTGGTTTGCTGCTCATACAATTGCTCAAAATCAGTGCTGCTGCTAACAGGCGTAGATTTAACAGGTGCAGGTGTTGAAGCTACAGGAGAAGAGGTTTCTTCTGCTGGTATTGATTCGGGCTCTTTCTTCGGTGTTTCTTTTACTGCCGGGGGTGGAGGCGGTGGAGTAGATAAAACCACTGGTTCAGGCGCAGGAGTGGCCTTCTCTTTTACTTTTTCAGGACGTGGGGTTGCTTCAGCTGTGCTGCCACCTGCCTTCACATAACCTACAATGATATAGCTGTCTTTTTTCAGCCCATCGCCGGAAAAGCTGTTCCACTGGCGGATATTATCCAGCGGCACTTTGTTATAGTTTACACTCACACGGTATAAGGTTTCCTTTTCAGCCACCTTATGATATACCGGTTTGCCGGAGGCATCCGCTTTCTGTGAAAAGTTGGCAGCGGTAAGGGGGATATGCAGCTTGCGTCCCAGCTGTAAACCCTGTTCCATATTCACTTTATTGGCAGCGGCAATTTCTTTGGGCGACAAGCCATAAGCGCGGCTGAGGCTATAGAAATTCTCTCCTTTTTTAACAACATGGGATATGTAAAGAGCGGGCGAGGTACCTTGTACTTCGAGCGTATCCTGCGCCTGTGCCGCTACTGCACTGAAACCAAACAAGGCGATTGAAAGAATCGGTTTTATCATACTAACTCTGTTTATGATGCAGCAGAACATTTAAAATTTTTCTCTGCTATTTCGGGCAACGAATATATGCGTTAAAATTGACAAAATTATTTAATAAACCAAACGGAGAAAATCCCTTTTTGTTGTGGTGGCCGTTATAAACGGCGCTCCCGTTGGCGCTGTATTTCAAAGTTGGTATCATTCCCGGATAAATAGCAGTTGTATATGCTTTACAATCCTGAAATTTCTTTCAGGATGCGCAGTTCTTTCGGGTAGTAATTGTTCATGCGGTTGGGCAAAATTTTTGCCCAGCCCAGGTTCATCCCTTCGTATTTCACCAGCGCCCAGCCACGTACACGTGTGCTTACTGCAGGATCTTCCTTACGCAGGTACTGTAATGCCTGGCGTAAATCCAGTGATACAGATGGCAATTCCCCTGCTACCAGGGTGCTTGCGGCCAGCTGATGATCGGGAATCAATTCCTTCGCACCGGGATGCCCGGCTTTTACACCCGCTTTGCGAATATACAATTGTTGCCGCAACAATGGTATTTCTGCCGCCAGTAATGGCGGAAGGATCAATACTTCTTCCTGGTGCATAAAATACTGGTAGCTTGCCGGCATATCTATCCAGGGAGTGATCACCTCCTGCTGCCGGGCGGTAAGCGCTGTTGATTTATGCTGCTTTGGTTTACGTGGAGCATCGCCGTTTGTTTTACGGAATGCCGCAATAAAAAAACCTTCCCCCTTCAGTTGATCAGGATAAAACCGGTAACCGGTGCAGTTTCGTTTATGCGTTACCGTTGTAACAATATTCCACCCGGCATTCAGCGGAACCGGTACATTTTCCAGTTCAAAATGATCTGCCAGCCAATCCAGGATCGACTCATCTTCTTCCGCAGAAAAAGAACAGGTAGAATAGATCACAATGCCTCCTTCTTTCACAGCCGGCAGTACGTCTGCCAGGATCCTTTGCTGCCGCTGGCTGCAGAGGGTTACATTTTCAGGCGACCATTCCCCTACCAGTTCCGGATCACGGCGGAATAAGCCGGAACCTGAACAGGGCGCATCTACAACCACCAGGTCGAAATAACCGGGCAGTCTTGAAAAATCACGCGGATCATTATTGCTTACCACCACATTGGCGGCGCCCCATTTTGTGAGATTGTCTGCCAGCAACCCTGCCCTTGCTCTGATCACTTCATTGGCTACCAGCAGGCTGTCGGCGCTGATCAGCGACTGTAACAGGGTGGATTTTCCTCCCGGCGAAGCGCAAAGGTCCAATACCTTCAGCGGTTGCGTCAGATCTGCTGTTGCACGTACCACCTGCTCCAGGAACATGGAAGATGCCTCCTGCACATAATAAGCGCCTGCATGAAAGTATGGATCAAAAGTAAAGGAAGGACGCTCCGGCAAATAGTACCCCTGGCTGCTCCAGGGCACCTGCGTTACCCCGTTGGCCGACAGCGGTTGCAGCACTGCACTGGCCTGTTCCGGTGCTTTTATTTTATTGGGATTCAATCGGAGTGAAGTGATTTTTTCGGCGGCGGCATGCACCTGCTCAAATGTTACCCGGTTATAACCCGGAAGTCCTGCTAACGAATCTAGCAGCGCCGCTGGTAAGTGACTGGACACGAGAATTTTTTCGGCAAATTTAGCGAAAATTGCGTTATGGGAGGATCGCCTTCGGCGATGTAAATTGTCTTGGAACACTGATTACGCTGATTATACTGATTTGTCTGATTTTTGCTTTTGAATTTTAAAGAATTAAGGGAGATAGAAGCAATACTGGCTTATATCTCCCTTAGTTATTATTAAACTCAATACATAGTAATCAGTGTAATCACAGTCCAGGACTAAATCCGCTTAGGTTCCCCCTATTCTTTATAAAATCCAAAAGTAAAAATCAGACAAATCAGTATAATCAGCGTAATCAGTGTTCCAAGACAATTTACATCGCCGAAGGCGATCTCAAACTTCCTTAATCGCCGATAGCAGTTCCTGCAGCACCTTCTTCGCATCTCCAAACAACATTGAAGTTTTGGGTTGGAAAAAGAGGTCGTTTTCAATACCGGCGTATCCAGGTTTCATGCTGCGTTTATTCACGATCACTACTTTAGCGTTCTCCACTTCCAGGATAGGCATCCCGTAAATAGGGCTGGCAGGATCACTTTTGGCGGCAGGATTCACCACATCATTGGCCCCTAAGATCAGTACGGCATCGGTAGTGGGAAACTCTGCATTGGCATCTTCCATTTCCAGCAACTTTTCATAAGGCACATCTGCTTCTGCCAGCAATACGTTCATATGACCAGGCATACGGCCCGCCACCGGGTGAATAGCATATTTTACCTCCACTCCTTTCTCTTCCAGTTGCTTCTCCAGCTCATGACAGGCATGCTGGGCCTGTGCTACGGCCAGGCCATACCCCGGTACTATAATTACTTTGCTGGCGTAGGCCAGTACCACGGCCGCATCGTTCAGGCTGATCTCTTTATAGTTTCCCTGCTCTTTCCCTGCCCCGGCAACACCGGCAGCGCTACCGCCAAAGGAGCCTATCAGCACATTTTTCAGGGAACGGTTCATGGCCTTACACATGAGAATAGTGAGGATAGTGCCTGCCGAACCCACCAGGATACCACCGGTGAGCATCACCGGGTTACTGTAAAGAAATCCGCCACAGGCAGCGGCTACCCCCGTAAAAGAATTAAGCAGTGATATTACTACCGGCATATCCGCACCGCCGATCGGCATCACGAACAACACACCATAGAATAATGCCAGCCCTAAAATCACATAAAACACCATAAGTCCTGTTCCCGGCGAAGTGCCGAAAATACATACCAGCCACGCAGATAATCCAACGATCAGCGTTAATACGCCCAGGTTAAGAAAATGCTGGCCATTGAAAGAGAAGTCTTTCACTTTGCCGGTAAGTTTTCCCCAGGCTACAATACTGCCTGCACAGGATACGGCGCCTATAATGAGACTCAGCAAAATAATGATCACCGTTCCCCTGGAGGTGGACGATTCCAGCAGTTGCAATGCCAGGTGGTCGTCTGCAACAGGTGCGTATAAATTTTTTATCAGTTTGATGAGGTGATCAAACTCCACAACGGAAATAAGCGCCGCACAGGCGCCACCCATTCCATTGAACATGCTTACCATTTCCGGCATGGCGGTCATCTTCACTTTTTTGGCAGACAATACGCCTATTACGCCGCCAATGGCGAGCCCGGTGAATATCCAACCATAGTTATGCAGGGGAGCGTCATTTACCCGGTAGAGAAAGATGGTACCAAGGATAGCCAGCGACATCCCGGCTGCCGCCACCAGGTTGCCTTTGCGGGCAGTATCCGGTTTACTTAACATTTTCAGTCCGAGGATAAAAGTAACAGAGCCGATCAGGTAGATAATAGATAAAATGCTGGATCCCATAAGTATATGCTTTTAGCCGTTAGCTTTCAGCTGTTGAACAGTTAATACCTGTGCCGGTAACCGTTTTACAGCTATTTCTTTTTTCCTTTGAACATTTCCAGCAT
>NZ_DATMTE010000419.1:0-11949 GCF_035564935.1 Chitinophaga sp.
GGGGAAATTGTCCCGGAGCATGATTATGCTGATTTTGATTTTATTTTTTGGAGAGATATTAAAAAGCAAAGGCCATCTTAAAATAAATAAGATGCCTTTGCTTTTTTGTTAAACAACAGGCTGTTACCGCTTTTCTTTTGAATAAATCGCTTTAAAATAAACAGGCAGCCCTCGTTAGGAGTGATATAAGCTGCCGCAGCGTTTTGCGCGTTACGTGGAAAACAATCTACAGCCTTTCTGAATCAGCCCGCTTGCGCATTTCTTATGAAATCAGCTACTGCTTTAGGTTTTACTGGATATGGTGTGAAGGGTACCGTTTTTGTAAAGTTGGGTGGTGTAACAAGCACACCTTTTAGAATTACAAACCCAAAACAATACACAATGAAAAAGCTAATAATCTTATCAGCAACATTTTTAGCCATATGGATGACGCAGTCATGTGGTAACAACGCAAAAAATCCACAATCGGAAACCCCGGTAGACAGTGCCAAAGATGTGAATGAAACCGTTAAACCCGTAGATGAAAAGTCATCGGCGTTTGCTGTGGAAGCAGCCAACGGAGGTATGATGGAAGTGGAAATGGGTAAGCTGGCACAGGAAAAAGCACAAAATCCAAGAGTAAAAGCTTTTGCTACCATGATGGTTAATGATCACTCCAAAGCAAATGATGAACTAAAGGCATTAGCCAGCCAGAAAGGAATTACGCTGCCGGCAGAATTATCTACAGAAACAAAAAAACACATAGAAGACCTGGGTAAGAAAACAGGGAAGGATTTCGATAAAGATTACATGAGTATGATGGTGGACGACCACGACAAAGATGTCAGTAAATTTGAAAAAGCGCCTGATAACGTAACGGACCAGGAACTGAAAACCTGGGCGGCGAATACATTGCCAACACTGAAAGCACACCAGGATTCCGCGAAAGCAATTAAAGATGCACTGAAGAAATAATTATCAGTGAATCCGGAGAATAGCAAACAATAGCTTCAAGGACCAGCTCCTTGAAGCTTTTTATTAATGAGGCAGTTTTGATTTTAATGCACCATATATCCAGGTGCCGGCAATGGCACTCAGCAAAGTAATACTCACCACCGTAACCCCGGTGCCTATCTGGGCAAACAACGGACCTGGACAAGCCCCCGTGATAGCCCACCCGGTACCAAAGATCAATCCGCCGAAGATCTGCCCTTTATTAAATGTTTTAGGCGCTACTGAAATAGGCTCACCCTGTATGGTTTTTATCTTAAGCCGTTTGATCAGCTGCAGGGAAATGATCCCCGTAATCACAGCCGTACCAATAACACCGTACATGTGAAAAGAAGTAAGCTGAAACATTTCCTGGATACGGAACCAGCTGATCACCTGCGCTTTTACCAACACTATCCCAAAGAAAGCTCCGGCTACCAGGTATTTGATGTTTTTCATATCAGTTCAGCCATTTAAAAAGGTAAGGAATAAGCAGGTTGGCGCTGAAAAAGCCACCCGCCATGAAACAACAGGTAGCCACTAACGACGGCCACTGCAAATTGGATAAACCCATAATAGAATGACCCGATGTGCAACCGCCTGCATAGCGGGTGCCAAAGCCTACCAGCAAGCCACCCAGCACAAAGAACACCAGTCCTTTCCAGGTGAAGAGATTGGACCAGCTGAATATTTCCGGTGGCAGCAACGCGGAATAATCATGCACGCCGTAACCGGCCAGTCGCGCCTGCGTAGCCGCAGCCACCTGGATATCATTGCCATCCTGCAGGTAATGACCGGCAATGAAACCGCCCAGCGCAATACCAGCAACAAAGAAAAGATTCCACGACTCTTTTTTCCAGTCGTACTTAAAGAAAGAAATATCCGCCGGGAAACATGCGGCGCAGATATGTCGCAGCGACGAAGAAATACCAAAGGCCTTATTCCCCAATATCAGCAGCACCGGTACTGTAAGACCAATCAGCAGCCCCGACACCGACCAGTGCCAGGGCTGCTGAATAAATTTCAAAATTTGCATGGAAAGGGATTTAGTATTTATAAAAGATCGTTATACTCCGGGTGTCTTTTCATATAGGCGTTTATGTAAGGACAGTAGGGCTTTACTTTCAGGTGGTTTTCCCTCGCGTATTCCAGCACATATTTGGCCAGCTGGCCGGCAATGCCGCGTCCTTCCAGTTCAGGAGGCACTTCGGTATGCATAAAGGCGATGCCGCCGGGAAACAGCGTATAGGCCACCAATGCGATATGACCTTCCACCTCAGTTTCAAATTGTTTTTTGCCGGTGTTGTTGGTAATGGTTAGTTCCATGTGATGATCAGGATTTGTCTGAAAAATTGATTTTAGTATGCGTACCGTCGCAATAAGGCTTGTTGGAAGATCCGCCGCAACGGCAAAAAGCGGTGACTTTATTTTTATGCGTTTCGTTCCCCGCTGCATCCTTTACCACGATATTGCCATATACCAGCAAGGGGCCGTTAGGCATAGGCTCCACAATGCTTTCCGCAGTGATCTGCGGTTCCACACCGCCCTGTTCCGCTACATCTGCATTCATGAAAAAGCTCAGCGCCCCCGAAGGGCATTGCCTTACCTGCGATACTATTTGTTCCGTAGTAGCTGCTTCCGCATTGATCCACGGCTTCTGGTTGGGATTGAATACCGCCGGCAGTCCATGGAAACATACCTCTGAATGGATACATACATCCGGTTTCCATACAATGGTTACCTCCCCGTTTGTGTAGTGCTTGGTGATATCTTTCATGCTAAACGGCTTTTGTGTTCATAATAATAGGATTGCTCAGCACTTTGTGAACAGGGCAGGAGCGGGCTATCTGCTCCAGCCTGGCAATCTGTTCTTCACTGAGGTTACCGGTAAAATGAAGATCGATATCAATAACGGTGGTCAGCGGATCAGGTTTGGCAGCGCTGTTGAACCGCAGTTCGATCTCAATACTTTCCACGGGCCACTTTTTCCTGTCGGCATACATCTTAACGGTGATAGCTGTGCAGGAGCCCAGGCTGCTCAGCAATAATTCCCCCGGTTGCGGGCCCGTGTCGTTACCACCGGCTTCTATCGGTTCATCTGCCAGCCAGCGGTGGTCCCTCGTATCTATTGACACCTGGTAGGGGCGGCCGGATAAACTTACTCTAACTTCCTGGTCCATATATTTTTTTTACTGAAAATTATCTTTCATCCATGCTGCCGCCAACGTAATATCGCGTGGTACCAGGTTATGACCTGCAGGGATATCAACGGCGCTCACTTTAAATCCGTTGCTGCTTAAAAGAGCAACATAGGCCGCTGTTGCTGCCGGATCAACAGTGCCGTCCTGCGTGCCGGAGCTCATAAATACAGGCGACTGCCGCTGTGTTTCGAAGCTGTCTTCTATACCACTTAAGGGCTGCATAGGACGGAACAATACGGCGCCTGCCAGCAATTCAGGATATAAAATAAGTACGGCGCCTGCAATATTGGCCCCGTTGGAATAACCAACAGCCACCAGCTTATTGATATCAAAGCCTTCTGTAACCGCTATTTCCTTCAGGAAATGTACCATTTCATGCGTTCTGAAATGTACATCCTCTTCGTCAAATACGCCCATGCCTAAACGACGGAAGAAACGGGGCATGCCATGTTCCTGTACATTGCCCCTGAGGCTTAATACGTTGAATCCTGTTCCCAGCGTTCCTGCCAGGGGTAACAAATCCCTTTCATCTCCGCCGGTGCCATGCAACAGCAGTAACGTATAGGCGGTGGGGTTATCCACCGCCTCAAATACATACTGCATAGGTTTAAAATCCATACTAGTCCAGTTTAATCAGTTTTTTCACAATCTCTTCCCGCTGCGGCTCATACTGTGGCGGCAACATCAGGTGGGTACCCAGTTCTGCCGCAGGCTCATCTACTGTGAAGCCCGGCACATCGGTAGCCAGCTCAAATAAAACGCCGCCCGGCTCCCTGAAGTAAACCGACCTGAAATATTTCCGGTCCAGCTGCGGCGTAACATTCAGTCCCCGGTCTTCCAGCAGCTGCCGGTAATGCAGTTGCATGTCGTCGTCTTTCATGCGGAAAGCAATATGATGCACACTGCCGCCGGCCACATGGCCACGGGTTTCTCCCTTTGCTTCCACCAGGTCGATGTAGTTAGCGGTATCGCCCGCCGGACTAACAAAGCGGTAACGGTTAGTGTGATGCTTTGCCAGCTTGTATCCAAATACCGATACCAGCAGGTCGGCAGTAGGTTGTATATCTTCCAGCGTAAGCGTAACATGATGGAATCCCCGGGTAGCATACGCTTCGCCCACTTCGGCAGTGGTCCATGGGGTACGCGGATCCGGTTTTTCCGGTACGGTCAGTTCTACTTTCAACCCGTCGCGGTCAATAAACGTAAGGTAGATGTCCCCGAACTTGGCGGAAGGTTTATTATAGATGATATTCTCTTTTTCAAATCTTTTTAACCAGAAGTCGATACTGCCTTCCGGGATGCTGTAGCCTACCTCGGTAGCCATATGGGTACCCCTGCGGCCGGCCGCAATATCTTCCCACGGGAAGAAAGTGAGGATGGTGCCGGGTGTGCCGGTTTCATCTCCATAATAAAAATGATAAGTGTGGGGATCATCAAAGTTCACCGTTTTCTTTACAAAACGTAATCCCATCACACGGGTATAAAAATCAAAGTTCTTCTTCGCATTGCCTGAAATGGCCGTGATATGATGCAGGCCTGTTATTTCGTTCATAGTTCCGTTTTTTTAAGTGGGCTGTTAGTCTTTGATACAAAGACTAACAGCTGATCATCTTACTGCTTCTTAATCAATTGCACTTCCCCGTAAATTTTCACCTCGTCGCCTACCATTACGCCACCCGCTTCGGTAGCGGCATTCCAGGTAAGGCCAAAATCTTTACGGTTAATTTTCCCGTTGATGGTAAACCCAGCCCTGGTATTGCCCCAGGGATCTTTTACCACACCCCCGTATTCAACCGCCAGCTTAATATTTTTAGTAATGCCACGGATGGTCAGATCTCCGTACAGCTCATAAGAACCATCGTTGTCAACGTTCTCATACTTTGTAGCTTCAAAAATGATATCCTTGTAAGTATTTACATCAAAAAAGTCCGGGGAGCGGAGATGCTGATCCCTGTCGGCACTGCCTGTTGAGATGGAATCTATATCCACCGTTACTTTCACTTTGGCCGTCATAAAATCCTCTTCCTCTGTTGTTGCGTCTACAGTAAAGGTGTTGAATTTACCATTGATATTAGTGATCATCAGGTGGCGGATTTTAAATCCGAGCTCACTGTGACTCGCGTCGGCTACCCATTGTTGTTTTGCCATAAGTAAATGTGGTTTTTAATGAATCAATGAATTTTAAATGCTGCGTAAACCGCTGCAGGACTATATTTTAACAAGACCAAAAACCTATTGTTCAATCTTTTTTCTATCACAAATATCGGGTGATAACGGTTGGGTTCAAATGGATCAAATACACTTAATGATGTACTTTTTGCGTGTGTACTTAAAGGTAAGGAATATATCGGTAAGCCATTTATTATCAAATGATGTATAATTTTTTTCAAATACTTCAAACATTATGGATGAAAGATTGTTTTGAGGTGTTGAGGTAGAACCCGGGCCTTCCTGATGTAAAGAAAACCGTATGAGATACTACTTGTTTTTAATTCTGTTACTGCCAGTATTGTATGCACAGGGCCAGCAAAACGGACAACCGCTGACTTTAAAGGAATGTTACCGCCTTGCCAAACAGGGAAACACGCTGGTGCAGCAGGCGCAACGATCACTGAAAGCCAGGGAGTACAACCTGCAGGCGGAAAACAGGTCGTATTACCCTAAGCTGGATCTGCTGGCAGGTTATAACTATCTCGGCAAACCCCTTGAAATAAACCTGCAACAGGTAAAAGACGGGGTGGTCAACGGATCTTCCACACAAAGCGTTAACACAGCCAATACCGTTTACCAGCAGATCACGGGGCAACCACTTCCCCAAAATGTACAGGATGTAATCTATAATACCACCAAAGGAATCATCAATACCTTTTACCCTGATTATAACCCGGCCCTTACAAAACAATCCTACTTCACGGCAGCCCTCGCACTCCGACAACCCATTTACCTGGGCGGAAAAATTACAGCCGCGCAACAACTGGCAAAAACACAGGTCACCGCCGGACAGTTTAACCAGGAAGTAGTGGAAAAAGGATTGTTCTTTGCCATCAGTGCGCAATACCTGCGGATCCTTTACCTGAACACCATTCTTGCCCATGAAGCAGTGATCGTGGAGTCTTTCAGGAAGAACCGCGATTATGCCACTTCTTTGAAAGACAACCAGATCCTGCCGCCTTACCTGCTCAACTGGGCCAGGATATCTTATGTGCAGGCCAGCAACAGGTACAACAACCTGGAACTGGAAAAGGAAAACGCTTTACTGGAGCTGAACGACCTGTTGGGGCAGCCGATAGAAACACCCATTGAGATCAATGATACACTGGAATATGAATTAAAACCGGTCACAGAAACCGGACAGTTGGAATTGCTCCGTAATAATCCCACCTACCGCCTGGTGGAGAATAAAACAGACCTCGCCAATGTGGCCGTGAAAGCCTCCAGATCGCTCGCATTGCCCAATGTATTTGCCATCGGCAGTTTGAACCTGTATCAGAAAGACCTGCCGGTAACCATACCGCCATGGCTTATCGGGGTGGAAATGCAGTGGAACCTGTTCGATGGCTTCCAGAAATACAAGCGCACCAAAGCCAGTAAAATGCTGGTGGAAGAAGCACAGATGGCGGCGCTCAACACCAAAACCTCGCTGGAGCTGCAACTGAAAGTAGCGATGAATAAAATGAAAGCATTGCAAAATGATGTGGCTTCGCTCGACAGCGCCCGGCAGCAGGCGCACCTTACCACCGCGCTGGTAACAGACCGTATGCAAAACCAGCTGTCGTCTGTAAAGGATGTAAACGATGCACTGCTGCAGGAAGAGGAAATGCATAAGATCTACTATACCGCGGTAATGGGTTACTATCTGGCGCTGGCCCAATACTGTAATGTGATAGGTACACCGGAACAATTTGCAACATACGTTGACAGATAAACAGACTTTTTCATGAGAGCAGTATTAAAAAATTATTGGGCACTGCTGATCCCCATTGCTATCCTGGTGATTGCGCTGATCTTCCTTATAAAGAAGCCAGCGGCGGCAGACCGGTCAGTAATAGGCATGGTGGATGCCGACTATGTGGATGTGGCGGCGGAGTTTCCCGGGCGGCTGGACAGTCTCCTGGTGAAACAGGGCGATACCATTCGTAAAGGGCAGTTGCTCGGTGTACTCCGGTCTACCGAGATCAATGCCATCCGCAACCAGGCGCAGGCAGCCATTGATGCCGCCAAGGGACAGCTTACCCTGTTGCAGAAAGGCGCCCGCCCTGAAGCCATCAAGGCAGCCGATAAT
Source organism: Chitinophaga sp. (assembly GCF_035564935.1). GTDB lineage: Bacteria > Bacteroidota > Bacteroidia > Chitinophagales > Chitinophagaceae > Chitinophaga. The sequence continues at coordinate 7,453 of NZ_DATMTE010000419.1, forward strand.
CTCTATAATATTACCAGGCAACAATATGAGCTGATGCAGAAAACCTACCAGCGTATGCAGAACCTCTTTAACGACGATGTGATTTCAGGACAGGAAAAAGACCTCGTGTACTTTAAACTGCAGGCCGCCAAAAAAGAAATGGAAACCGCCAAACTGAATATGGATATGCTGCAGCAAGGCAGCCGGCCGGAACTCATTACCACCGCTGCTGCCATTGTACGGCAGGCAGAACAGGGCTATGAGCTCACCAAAGCATTATCCGACAATACCTATATTCATGCTCCTGCTGATGGCATTATTAGTTCTATGGTAATAGAAGAAGGAGAGATAGTGGCTATCGGCTACCCGCTGATGACCATCCAGAAACCCGCCACTTATCATATTACCTGCAACATACGGCAGGATGATATGCAGCGTTTCCCGTTGGGCACCCGGGTACAGGTACGGGTACCGGGATGCGACCCTGAAAATTTTGAAGCCGAAGTGCATAAAGTAGCTCCCTCACTTACTTTCGCCAACTGGGTACCAGTAAAAGAGCAGGGCAAATTTGAACTGCGCACTTTTACGGTAGACCTGACACCTGTAAACCAGGCGGGAGTTAAGGGGCTTCGCCCCGGTATGACCGCCTCCATGAATCTGCCATGATGCGTTCCATTTTCCATATTATGACCAGGGAATGGAAGCGCATACTTACCCTCCCGGAACACTACATTGTATTGCTGGTACTGCCGCCACTGGTATGCCTGTTGTATGGTTATATCTATAACAACCAGTTTGCCCGCGATTTGCCGGTAGCTGTCTGGGATGAAGCACGGTCGCCATTGTCGCGTCAGTTCACCTTTATGCTCGAACAAACGGAAAGTATCCATATCACGCAGCAGGTAGACAATGAAGCGGCGCTGCAGAAAATGATGGAGCAGGGTATTGTACAAGGCGCCATCCACTTCCCGGCAAAAATGGACGAACATATTAAAAGCCGGCAACCGGTGTACATCACCGTGTATACCAACACGGCAGCGGTGGTAACCGCCAAGCTGATTTATAAAGATGCGGCCAGAGTACTGATCACGGCAGGTTCGGGGGTTACGCTGCAGAAATTCGTAAAAACAGGGATGCCCACCGGTAAAGCTATGGCGCTGGTGCAGCCCATCCGGCTTACTTCGTATATGCTTTATAACCCGCGGTACAACTACCAGCAATACCTGGTACCGGGGCTGATTGCCGTGGCCCTGCAAATGATGATCATTATGGTCACCGTGCTGGCGCTGAACCTGGAAGAAAAAAGGGGCACTTTCCAGGAGCTGCATTCAATGGCGGGCGGCTCTGCTTCCAATGTATTGCTGGGAAAGGGCCTGGCGCACCTGGGCGTTGGCTGGCTGCACTATATCCTGGTAACATGCATTGTATTCCCCCTTTTTGCACATGGCCGGATAGGCGGGTCCTGGCCGCTGTTCCTCCTGTTTACCCTGCTGATCATTGGCTGTATCAGCATCGGGATGATGGTGTCGGCTATTGTAAGCGATGTAATGGTAGCCTGCGACCTGGGGCTGTTCTATACCTCGCCTGCGTTTGTGTTCAGCGGCTTTACCTTTCCCCGCTGGGCCATGCCCTGGTACGACCAGTACTACGCCTGGCTGATGCCTTTTACACCCTTCCTGGATGGTTTCTTTAAAGTATATTTTATGGAATTGCCCATGCACTATGCCTATAAGGAAGCAGGGCAACTGCTTATTTACATCGCCATTACCTTTCCTGTTGCGCTGTTATTCCTGCAACGGAAAATGAATAAATTCTCCTTACAGCATGCGTGATTTTTTACAACATATCAACCGGTTGTTCCTGCGGGAAGTGAGGATGATAGCCACCGATCACAGTTTGTTACTCACGTTGCTGATAGCGCCCCTCCTGTATGCTTTTTTTTATGGCAGTATATATAGTTATAAGGTAGAAGAAAAAGTGTTGCTGGCGGTGGCCGATGATGATAAAAGCGAACTATCGCGCACCTTCCTGCAACAGCTGACCAAAATGCAGATCGTGGAAGTAACCGGCGCTTCGGATTTACAGGATGCACAGGATAAGATGTATTACGGCCGGTGCCAGGGTTACCTGTACATTCCTCATGGCGTACAGAAAAAAGTGCTGGCCCTGCAGCAGGCCGATATTGTACTGGCAGTGAATGCCGCGCGGTTCCTGCCTTCCAGCGAACTGGCCGGCGGCATTACCACGCTGGCCCTTACCGTAGGGGCGGGGGTAAGGCTGAAGTACAATGAAATGCAGGGACTCAATTCACAGATGGCAATGCGGGAAACCCAGCCCGTGAACCTCGACTACCGCCCGATGTATAATTCACGGTCCAGCTACGGCGCCTTCCTTTTACCCGGGCTGCTGGCGCTGATATTGCAACAAACGTTGCTGATTGGTCTTTCCGAAAGTATGGCGCTCGATAAAGAAAGAGGGAAAGTGCCTGAACTGCTGAAAACCGGCGGGGGCGGGTTGTCGGCCACCCTGTGGGGTAAAGGGCTGTTCTACATGCTGTTGTTCTGCTGCTATGCTTTTTTCTTTATGACAGTTAACTATACTACGCTGGATATCCCTTTCCGGGGAAAAGTTTTTGACGTAGCGGTGGTATTTTTCCTCTTCTTCCTCACGCTGATACCGCTGGGCATGTGGCTGGGCACTATGTTCCGCAGCCAGTTGATGGCGGCGCAGATGATGGTATTTTCCACGTACCCGGTATTCCTTATTGCCGGTTATGCATGGCCCTATGAATCTTTGCCGGTACCATTGCAATGGTTATCGTCTATGGTACCTACCATGCCCTTCCTGAAAGTATACCAGTCCATCGTACAAATGGGCGCCACCCTTGGCGATAACATCCCTTCCGTACTGCATTTGCTGGCCCTCTCCGGGTTTTATACCCTGCTGGCATTACTTGGATTAAGGCGTTTGAATAAGCGGCAACAATCCATATCTTTGTAACGGATGTATGCAATTGTAGATATTGAAACGACAGGCGGCCATGCCAGCGCCAACGGCATTACAGAGATCGCCGTATTCCTGTATGACGGGAAGGAAGTAACCCGGCATTACCAAACCCTGGTAAACCCCGGCATACCCATTCCTTATTACATAGAATCGCTGACGGGCATCAGCAATAGTATGGTGGCGGATGCGCCGCCCTTTGAAGCCATTGCCCCCTTGCTGTACGATTTGCTGAAAGACCGGATCTTTGTTGCGCACAATGTAAATTTCGACTACTCTTTTATAAAGCACCAGCTGGGCAATGCAGGGTTCGACCTGCAAAGTAAAAAACTGTGTACGGTACGGCTGGGGCGTAAAATATTCCCGGGACTCAAATCTTACAGCCTGGGTAATATCTGTCGTCATTTCGGGATCACTGTAAATGGCCGGCACCGGGCTGGTGGTGATGCAGAAGCTACTACCGTGCTTTTCGGGATGCTGCTGGCCAATGATAAGGAAAAGGTCATCGCCTCCATGCTGAAGGTGGGATCAAAGGAACAGTTCCTGCCACCCAACCTGCCACCAGACCAGGTAAAAGGATTGCCTGCCCAACCGGGCGTTTATTATTTTCACGATCACAAAGACAAAGTAGTATATGTAGGCAAGGCAAAGGACCTTGGCAAACGGGTGAACAGTCACTTTACCGGGCATAGTACCAGCCGGCAACGGCAGAACTTCCTGCGTACCATTCACCGCATTTCCTACCAGGAAACGGCTACAGAGCTGATGGCCTGCATCCTGGAATCAGTGGAGATAAAGCGTTTGTGGCCGGTTTTCAACTACGCCCAGAAACGGGTGGAGTTCAGGTACGGATTCTATCTCTTCGAAGACCAGCACGGCTACCTGCGCCTGGCCATAGAAAGGAAGCGGAAGTATTCGCACCCCATACACAGCTTTAACCTGCTGATAGACGGCCACCGGCTGCTGCGTTCCCTGATAAACGAATTTGGGCTATGCCCTAAGCTTTGCTTCCTGCAAAAGGGGGATGGCACCTGCGCAGGCATCACCGCCGGTACCTGCAACGGCGCCTGCCGCAAAGCCGAAGCGCCGGAAACCTATAATGAGCGCATGAAAGCGGCCATCGCATTCCTGCAGGAACAACAACCCTCCGTGATCATCGTAGACAAAGGCCGCAACAGCAGCGAAAAGAGCTGCATCCTGATGGAGAAAGGCCGGTTTTATGGCATGGGCTACATCCCCGCAGAAGCAAACACCACGGAAGCGGAACACATCCGCGAATACCTCACCCCATACGCCGAAAACGAAGTGATCATCGGCCTGCTAAGGCCATACGCCAGCCGCGCAACAGTTGTCTGACGCGGAGTTTGTCTTGGAACACTGATTACGCTGATTTTAATGACTTCATTGAATTTTTTAATAGAATAATAAAGGGAGATAAATAAGATTATCTCCCTTGCTATTAAAATCAAACGCTAAAAATATCAACGTAATCATTAAAATCAGCGTAATCAGTGT
>NZ_DATMTE010000420.1:0-2751 GCF_035564935.1 Chitinophaga sp.
AAAGAATCTTTTGACGAATTCGATATTCAGCTGGAATAAATAAAAAATAGAACCGCATTTATAATGCCTTTTACGAGGGTGTTGTCTTTAACGGTTAATGCATGCTGAGTGAATGCGCTAAGCGCACGACAAGATCGTACGCTTAGCTCATGTAACCACCAGATACCTCACCTGACTGAGGCACCGCTATTCCACCGGATAAAGTCTTGAAATTGAACTGATTTTTTTCTTTTTGCCCATTCTTTCGCTGTTGCGGATAATTGCCTGATTTATCCAGTTCACTTTCTGCATGTCAAACTTTTCCACCCGGCGATCATAGGTCACCAACCCATTGATTTCATGCTCCACATCTGAAGTCTGTGTAAAGATCGCACAGCTTAAACCGCTGTACAGCATACGCTGTTCGATTTCATTGAGCAGATAAACGTAGGTATCCGAGAGTATCTCTTTATTGATCAGGATCTCGTAAGCGTTATTTGCCACGGGCCACATGTGTTCGCGCACAAAAAGCCCTTTTCCACCGAATTCGCCCAAAGATGCGGCCCGATTTTCGTCCGGCTGCGGAAACGCTTTATCTTCCATCTTTCCATAGTGATGCTTATCCACAAAGTCGCCATTACCGGGGTCACCTTTCGCAGGCCGGTATCCGGGCGCGTAATTATAGCCCGAATTGCCGTTTACCAAGCGCGTAGGATCATACTCTTTTGTCCACCTGGTTATATCCGCCACTTCAAATGCCCCCCAGTTTTCGTTGAAAGGCACCCAGGTGACGATCGAGGGAACACTTGTCAGCTGATCCACCATTTGCTTCAGTTCGGTCCGAAACTGTTTACGTACCGCTACTGAATCCGTATCGTCCGGATACCAAAGGTTGGGCATATCCTGCCAGACCATCAGCCCAAGCCGGTCACAGTGATAGTACCAGCGCATGGGTTCCACTTTGATGTGTTTACGGATGACGTTAAATCCAGCCTTTTTCGCCAGTTCAATATCGTAAAGCAAAGCCGCTTCGGTCGGCGCCGTAAAAATCCCATCAGGCCAATACCCTTGATCAAGCACGCCGATCTGAAATTGAAATTTGCCATTTAACAAGGTTCTATTGATGCCGTCCACCTTGCCAATACCGATCGAGCGCATGGCGAAGTAAGAGTCTACCTGATCCACCGTACGCCCCGCTTTATCTTTAAGTTCCACTTTCAGCTGATACAGAAATGGATCATCGGGGCTCCATGGGTGCGGATTGCTTATATCCAGGTAAAATGCTTTGTTATCCGTTCCCGTCGCTGTCGCCACCTGCTTTTTATCCGCATGTGCGGTGGCAACCACCTTCAGGTCATTGCCTTCAGTGAGCGCCGTGAGCTGCAAGCGGTTATTTTTCAGCTCAGGGATCAGTTTCAGCTGCGTGATGTGTTTTTGCTGTACAGGTTCCATCCAGACTGTTTGCCAGATACCTGAGCTAAAGGTATAATCACCTTTATCGCCATTTTTTCCAGATGCTGTTTTACCATCATTCGCATCGTAAGCACCCACGACAAGACTATTGTTCCCCGTCTTTAGGAAATCCGTAATATCGAGGCTAAAAGCATGGTATCCACCTATATGATCACCGACCTTTTTACCGTTCACAAAGATCGTCGCATACTGGTCTACCGCGCCAAAATGCAATAAAATACGTCTGCCCTTCCATGCTGATGGAATGTTGAGACCACGTCTGTACCACAGAAATTTCTCGCCGCTACGGGCAATTCCGGATAGTTCTGACTCAGGGGCAAAAGGCACACGGATTGATTCGGTTTTTGCCGGAAACACCGGTGGGGCTACAGCCTGACGCGGATCCAGCAGCGCACTGCCGCCCATATAATCCCATCGTCCATTGAGATTCTGCCATTCGCTACGCTGCATTTGCGGACGCGGATATTCCGGCAGCGGTATCTCGGCTTTTAATGCCTCGGCCGTCCAGGGGGTGGGCAGTGTAAAATCATCAAGGGATTGCGCTTTTGCCACTTCGAGTGTTAAGTACGCCATGATCAGGATCATCAGTCGACATTTCATTCCGTTCATCATTTCAATTTAGGTATAAGCAAAGATTAGTTGATAACCCAAATATAAGAAAACAAGGGACTAAATCGAATTATTAGATCAATTAGCGTCCTAATTGGCCGAAACTAAGGGCCCAAGCCAGCTGTGTTTACAGCCATTTGTCGATCAGGCCATTTAGAGCACAACACAGTAGAAGGATTCCGGCCCAGACGAGGTATACCACCCCAATGGAATAACCATATTGCGTTAAGGGGCCTGCCGAAGTATAAGACTTTGAAGTAATCAGCATTGCTGCTGGATCTTTTCCTGTTAGCCAAAGTAAAACCATTGCTATAAAATGAATTAAAAATGTGCTGAACAGATAGATAAACAATGGTCTTCTACACAAGGCATAAAACAGGAAAATTTTGTCGCCCCGGCAATTTGTCGTGTAGCCCAGGAAAAGTAATATAGCACCCAAAGTGAGCGAGAGGTAAGCCAACGAAGCCGGATACTTTGTCAGATTCAGAAAAGATAGCACTGATTTCACTGGATCCGCATAGGTATTCCAGCTGACAGGATCCCCATAAGCATTTGTGAGACGAATTATAAAAAATACAACGAGACTACTGTAGCCCGCGAGGAGTAAGAAATTCTTTCGTTTTGCCGGATCTGCATGGCTTACAAACAATTTCCCCATACCATAGCCCAGCATCAGTACCCCCAACCAGG
>NZ_DATMTE010000421.1:0-2061 GCF_035564935.1 Chitinophaga sp.
GCATCCTTTGATCCACCAGCAAGGTGTTGCTGCCATCATTATTGAAAAATGTGTAAATAAAAATACACTATGAAAAGGCACACGCTAACTAGTGGAATGCGTTACCACACGCAAAATACCGTGGTAAATATCACCTGTTCCCGTTACATTCAGATAGCAGGCGCTTATTGTAGCCGCTGTTGAAAGAAAAATCTTGCGTTCTGCAAGCTGTAAATAGAATGCCTGGTCAGGCTTGCGGGAAAGTTGTGCTGCAAATTTATTGGTGGTAAATTTATCAGCAACGTACCTCCCCGCATCCTCCTGGCATTTGTCAGCTGAGATCTTAAACCAAGCCCCTCTCATTTTTATTAACATGAAGATATATGTCAGCTGTCCGGTCTCAATGCCTTTACCGGCAAACCGGTTAAACAGCTGTAAGATATAATATAACGTATACGTATACACGTAATTTAGTGTATTTGTAACGAAATAGAATTGGGTTACTATCCATTGAGATTAAACGATCAACTTCAGTTCAAAAGGGGCGTTGCCTCAAACATTACTGGTGGGTTTTGTTGGTGATTGCCCCAGGGACTGAAGCCATTACGGGATCATCAAAGACTGCTTCCCGCCAACCGTTCATTAAGATATTTTCCGGAAGCAGCCGGCTTATACATAATAACGTATACGTCTATACTTTTTCCGGAAAGCCTGATTAAAATGAAGGAACCACTTGTTTCCAGGTAAGGTCCCCAGTGCCAGCAAGTCCCGACACGTGTCGGGACTTCTATTTTATACACCCCGTTCCACCGTTCCAATATAATATACCACATCCCGTTACCCATCTCCGGGAAATATATTTTCAAAAACCTTATGGAAAATATTTTACTGCATCATCTAATTGAAAAACATATTACCATGGACTCAGCTAAAATCCCGGGGAATGATTTCCTCGACATTCTCTTCTATGGAAGGAACAAAGATTATGGGGCCTATGAATTGCGTAGTCGTTATGACAGGCGCGTTCGCAATGCAGTAATGGGCACCGCTTCTATTATGCTGGTAATGATTGGTGGTTACGTGCTGAATAACACGTTGAGGGCCGCTGAAAATGTACACCGGCCAGTGCTGACAGAAAGAAAGATACTTGAACTGGAAAAACTGGAAATGCCGCCGGAACCTCCCGTTACCATTCCCCCACCACCGGTAACTTCGGCGCCCCCGCCAATGGCAGCCTCTATCAGGGCAACCACACCAGTGATTGTTAATACAGACGTACCACCGGATGAAATGCCTCCAAAGAATGCGGACCTGCAGAATGCGGTTGTAGGATTTACCACTTCAGATGGGGTAGAGGGAGGAATGGACATTGATCTGAATGCTAATGGCAACGGCGGTAACGGTGTGGTAGTGGCTCCCCCGGCCAGTAATCCCGATATACCGCATACTTTCGTGGAAATAATGCCTCAATTCCCTGGTGGCGAAGCGGCACTGGCAAAATATCTTGGCAATAACATCCGGTACCCGCATATCGCCCAGGACAACGGAATACAAGGCACTATATTTATTCAGTTCGTGGTAAACCGCGATGGCAGTATTTCCCAAGTGAAAACAACGGGTGCGGTAAAAGGCGGCGGCCTGGAAGAAGAAGCCATCCGCGTGGTGAGCAAAATGCCAAAGTGGAAACCCGGCAAACAGAACGGACAATACGTAGCCGTATATTTTAACCTGCCGGTTCGTTTCAGTTTAAACAATAACTAAGCATCCCTTTTCCTTCATTTCAATTAAAGTTTTAATTAATAACCCGGAAAGTGCTGTCATTATCAGACGGTGTGACCTCCTGTATTATTATCTCTTTAAATTTTATCATCCTGTTTATCCCGCTTACCTCCATTCACCTGCGCATTCTGATTCCTGATACCAGTCCCGGCCCGCATGTAGCGGCCGGGATTGCTTTTAATACCGCCGCTTCTTATTAGATAATATTCAAACATTATTACTTTATGTCAAACAAAAATCAAAAAACTAATAAATTACCATAATAATTATTAATTTAACAGCCGCTTAGTCTTCTTCTTTAGC
>NZ_DATMTE010000422.1:0-14352 GCF_035564935.1 Chitinophaga sp.
AAAAAATATTTTCACCAGGGTTATCCAGCCTTTCAGGGCCTTCCTTCTCTTATTTCCTCTTTCCTGTTTTTTGTGAATGAATAAAATGAACAGAAAAAATAGTAACTGAACAAACTGAATTGCCAGCCAGAAATGAACAAGAAAGGCACATCCATAAACCAGCCCTTAAATCTACATTCGTAGCGTTCTTGTAACATTCTTTTAACAAATAACCGCAAGGAAGTATACTTTTTTATCAACCAGTATCCCTTCCCCAAGCCATTCCTAACCTGCCTGCCTCCCTTTAGAGTTTTGTTGTATTGCAATGAAACTGAACAATTTTTATTCAAATATTTGATGCTATGCATTCAAAAGCTACTCCTAATAGCCCTTTTACTGCCCTTTTCTGTACCCCGCGCTCCGCAGGGAAGAATGCTGTGAAAACCAGCGTTGCACACTTTTTTTATAAAGGTGGGTCATTGGCATGGAAAAGTCTCCTGTTACTACTATTCCTGTTTGGTACAAGCGCGCCGCATAGCCAGGCGCAAACCTATACCACCAGGGTATATGCAAACAACCAGGTAAGCAGGGCTACAGGGCTTTGCGTTGGCTGTGGTGTTTCAAATCCCGGTCAGGCAACAGATGGTTCCCTGTCAACAGCATCCACTATCACTACAACGGTTACACTCTTAGGTGCCACAGCATCGCAGGACCTCATATTCCCTGCGCCTGTTACAAATAATACACCGGCGATCGTTAAATTAGGCACTGCAGGTACACTGGGTACACTGGTAAATCTTAACCTGCTTGGAGGTATCACTGTACAGGCTTATAATGGCAGCACACCGGTAGGTGCAGTTGCCCTCGCTAATAATTCAGTATTAACCCTGTTGGCAAGTGGTAACCAGGCGGAAATATTTTTAGCAGCTCCAGGTGCTACATACGACAGGGTAAGAGTAACAGTAGATGGTGGGCTGGCAGGAGTGGCCGGTAGCATAAATGTGTTTTCGGCCTATTATAATACTCCTGCTTCAGGTACTATCAATTGCGGCGCTGCAATAGACGTGCTGTATGGCGTTACCGGGCAGGCAGCTTCACTGGGCGTTGTAACCAACCCCGCTGCAGCAGGCGATGGTATTGTTACTGCTGCTAATTACGCTACACTAAGCAGCGTTGTTGGCGCCCTGGGCAGCAGTGCACAGGTAACAGCAGTATTTCCCGGTCTTTCCAAAGTTGGAGATTCTATCCGCGTCGTTGTTTCTGATCCCGCTTCACTGCTTACTTTACAGGTGCTTAGCTCTGTAAGGATTATAACTTATAATGGTTCTACCGTTGTGGATAATATCCAGGCAGATGGCAACCTGTTACGTCTTAACTTTTTTGCAGGCGGAGGAAATCTGCAGGCATTGACTTTCCTTCCTTCGGCTCCCTTTGATCATGTACAGGTGCAGATAGGCTCCGGATTGGCAGGCGCACTCGCCTCCCTGAGAGTACATGAAATACAACGTTTCCCCGCTGGTCCGGAAACGGGAAGCGGCGGCCCGGTAAGAACAACCTGCCTGAACGCCCCGCTTACATTGAACGTAAGTAACCCTGAAGCAGGTTTAACTTATACCTGGTACGACTCTACACAAACTACTGTTGTAGCTTCCAACAGCACCAGTTACAGCCCTCCTGTAAATGTAGCAGGAAGCTTCCGCTATTATGTTTCCGCCACCAGAGTGGGCTGTTCTACTGAATCAGCCAAATCACTTGTAACGGTAATGGTAAATAATTTCTCTACCGCTGCAGATATTACTGTTCCGGCAACAACGCAGGCCTGCCTCGCAGACACTGTGACCATAACGCCTACCTCTGCCACTGTAAATAATAAACCTGTATTCAAGTGGTATAAAAATGCTGACAAAACTGGGCCTCTTACAAACGGCCTGGTTGAAGGAGCAGTTAAATATACGATTGATACTACAGGGCAATTAAGCATTACTGGTCTTGCTGCCGGTTCCTATACCTATTATGTAAGTGTATCAGACAGCAACCATTGTGAAAACGCCGCCAATGCGCTGAAAGCGGCTCCTGTAACTGTATCTGCGCAAATTGCACCTCCGGTTCTTTCTCAAACCTATTCAGTATCAACCGGGCTGCCGCTGGTATTAACAGCTACTCCGGTATCCGGCGCCACCATTGAATGGTATAGCGATACCACACAGGCGCCGGTAGCTACAGGAAGTTCAATTACCCTGCCTCCGTTTACCACTCCTGGTGTGTATACCTATTATGCAGGTGTAAGAACCACCGGAAACTGTACCTCTTTCCGCCTTCCCGTGGTAATTACAGTAACCGGCCCTGTTACTACTACCAGTTGTAATGTACCTACCAGCCAGGTAACCGGTACTACGCTGGGCTGTGTACTGTGTAGTGTTGCAAACCCCGGCAACGATATTGATACTGTTAGCACCAATTTCACCCGTTTAAATATACCGGTAGGTTTACTGGGAGGTTCCGTTTATCAACAACTGATCTTCCCCTCTGCAGGTGATGCAACAGACAGTATCCGTCTTGACCTGGCTTCACCGGGCGGACTGGGAGATGTAAGCTTACTTGGTGGTGCAGTAGTTACCATTTATAATGGTACTACAGTTGTAAGCACACATACTTTATCACAGTTGCTCACTTTAAGATTACTGAGCGGTACCCGCTACTACGCTACGGTAGCCGCAGGTGGCGTATATGATCGTGTGGAAGTGAAACTGACCGGTGTGGCTAATCTGCTTACTTCCCTGGATATTTACGGAATACGTTCCCTTGTACCGGACCCGGTTATCACAACCGGTAATGTAACAGTATGCGCGGGCCAACCTGCTGAATTTACAGTTACACCAGCTGCCGGAACAACTGTGCAGTGGTATGCAGATTCAACAGGTAACATCTCTTTGGGTAATCAGCCTACGTTTAAAACAGATACGTTGAGAACCGCAGGTACCTTTACCTATTATGTACAGGCAATGGACGGTACCTGTGCGAACCCGGATCGCAAGCCTGTTACCGTTACGGTAAATGCCCTGGGTACAGCTGCCGATATCACATTAGCAGATACTACCAGCGTTTGCGGAAGCGGCGCTGCAACACTCACTCCAACTGCTGCGGGTGTAACAACTCCTGTATTTAAATGGTACACCGATGCCAATAAAACAACACCTATTACAAACGGTGCTGTTATAGGCGGTGCCACCTTTACTATAAATGCCTCCGGAAGCCTTTCTGTAACAGGCCTCTCCATTGGTAATCATACTTATTATGCGAGTGTGTCAGGCACTAACCGTTGCGAAAATGCAGCTGGCAGCCTGAAAGCAGCTACTATAAAAGTAACTACCCAGCCGGCGCCTCCTACCCTGACCCAGTCTTACTCCGTAACTACCGGGTTGCCATTAACAATGGTGGCTTCACCGGCTCCGGGAGCAACTGTAGTATGGTACAGCGATACCACCCAGGCATCAATAGGCAGCGGCAATTCTATTACGTTGCCTCCGTTTACTACACCCGGTGTATATAATTATTTCGCGGGAGATAGTATTCCGGGCGGTTGCGTTTCCAGCCGCATACAGATCACTGTTACAGTAACCGGCCCTGTTACCACTATCAGCTGTAACGTGCCTACCAGCCAGGTAACCGGTACTACGCTGGGTTGTGTGTTGTGTAGCGTTGCAAATCCTGGTAACGATATAGATACAGTTAGCACTAATTTCACACGTCTTAATATACCGGTAGGTTTACTGGGTGGTTCCGTTTATCAGCAACTGATCTTCCCGTCAGCCGGTGATGCAACTGATAGTATCCGTTTTGATCTGGCTTCGCCAGGCGGACTTGCAGACGTTAGCCTGCTCGGCGGCGCATTGGTTACTGTTTATAATGGTACAACCGTTGTAAGCACACACACTTTGTCACAATTACTCACTTTAAGATTACTGAGCGGTACCCGTTACTATGCTACAGTAGCTGCAGGTGGCGTATATGACCGTGTGGAAATAAAACTCACCGGTGTAGCCAACCTGCTTAATTCACTGGATGTTTATGGAGTACGCTCTATTGTACCGGATCCGGTTATTACTGCACGCAATGTAACAGTATGCGCCGGTGAGCCAGCTGTATTCACTGCAACGCCGGCTTCAGGTACTACCGTTCAGTGGTATGCAGATTCAATTGGCGGCGTATCACTGGGTAACCAGCCTACGTTTAAAACAGATACATTGAGAACTGCCGGTACCTTTACCTATTATGTACAGGTAATGGATGGCACCTGCGCAAATCCAAACCGTATTCCGGTTACAGCTACCGTGAATGCATTGGCTACTCCGGCAGATATTGCGATTGCAGATACTACCGCCAGCTGCGGCAGTGGTCCGGCAGTACTCACTCCAACTGCAGCCGGTGTAACCACCCCGGTATTTAAATGGTATGCAAATGCCAATAAAACCTCTCCAATTACAAATGGCGCGGTTATAGGCGGGGCCACTTTCACCATCACCGCAGGTGGTCAGTTAAGTGTAACCGGTCTTACACCAGGTAATCACACTTATTATGTAAGTGTATCCGGTGCTAACCGCTGTGAAAATGCGGCCGGAAGCCTGAAAGCTGCTACAATTAAAGTAGCCAGCGCTCCTGCTCCGCCAACAGTAGTACAGAATTATTCCATCAGCACCGGGTTGCCGTTAACCATTACTGCAACACCAGCTCCCGGTACTACTGTAGTGTGGTATAGTGATACCACAATAGCACCGATAGCTACCGGTAATTCCATTACTTTACCTCCGTTCGCAAGTCCGGGTGTATATACATATTATGTAGGCGATAGCCTGACAGGTGGTTGTATATCCAACCGCCTGCCAATTGTTATTACCGTAACAGGTCCTGTAGTACCTGTAAACTGTAATGTACCTACCAGTCAGGTAACCGGTACTACGCTGGGTTGCGTGCTGTGTAGTGTTTCTGATCCAACTAACGACATCGACTCTATTGCAACTAATTTCACCCGTCTCAATATACCGGTGGGCTTATTGGGAGGTTCTGTTTACCAACGCCTGATCTTCCCTGAAGTACGTGCAGCATCAGACAGCATCCGCTTCGACCTGGCTTCTCCAGGCGGTCTGGCAGATGTAAGCTTACTGGGTGGAGCAGTGGTAACAGTGTACAACGGAACAACCGTTGTAAGCACACAAACTTTGTCACAACTGCTTACACTAAGAGTATTGAGCGGTAACCGCTACATTGCCAGCGTACCGGCAGGTGGCGCTTACGATCGCGTGGAAGTGAAACTGACAGGTGTTGCTAACCTGCTTAATTCACTGGATATTTATGACGTACGTGCCGTTGTTCCGGATCCAACTGTTACTACACAAAATGTAGCGGTATGTGCCGGCGAGCCAGCTGTGTTAACTGTAACACCTGCTGCAGGTACTACTGTGCGCTGGTACACCGATTCTACTACAACTATTGTAAAAAGTACATCAAATACACTCACTACCGATACCCTGAAAATAGCAGGTACATTCACCTACTATGTTCAGGCAGTGGGCGCAAATGGCTGTGCAAATCCCAACCGTGTACCGGTTAGAGTAACAGTGAACCCGATGAGCCAGGCAGGAGATATCACTATCGCAGATACGACTACTGCCTGCAACAGTGCACCGGCAGTATTAACCCCAACAGCAACAGGCGTTACTGCTCCTGTATTCAGGTGGTATAAAAATGCAAACAAAACATCTCCGGTTACTAACGGACTGGTAGAAGGTGCTGTAAGCTATGCACTGGATAGCACAGGTAAACTGACTATCACAGGCCTGGCTGCCGGTAACTATACTTATTATGTGAGTGTATCCGGAACTGGTCAGTGTGAAAATGCTGCCGGTACACTGAAAGCAGCAACAGTACGCGTGGTAACAGCTCCTGCAGCTCCGGTTGTTACCGGTGATGTGGTGGTAACCACCGGTGTGAAAGCCGTTTTAAGTGCACAACCCGTACCAGGTGCTACCATTGTATGGTACAAAGACGCTACAACTGTTCAGGGAATGGGCGATACCATCCAGGTAGGACCATTCAATACACCTGGTACATATACCTATTATGCGGCAGTTAGAATTGCAGGTGCCTGCGAATCTGCACGCGCAGCTGTAAATGTGAAAGTAACAGGTGTTGTAATTCCTTCTCCGGATTGTAATGTTCCAACCAGTCAGACTTCAGGTACTACCCTGGGTTGTATCCTGTGCAGTGTAAACAATCCTACTAATGATATAGACAGTATCAGAACTAATTTCACTACACTGTCGGTACCGGTTGGTGCGCTCGGTGGTTCAGTATATCAACAGCTGATCTTCCCGCACGCCGGATCTGCTGCAGATAGCGTTCAGGTTCGTCTTGGAAATTCAGTAGGATTGGGAGATGTAAGTCTCCTGGGAGGTACCCTGATTTCGCTCTATAACAATAATACACTGGTTAAAACAGATACACTGTCAAAACTGCTTACACTGCGCCTGCTCAATGGCCAGCAGTTCCTGGCAACCGTTGTAGCACCTGCTGCTTACAACCGTGTAGAAGTAAGAATGACAGGTGTGCTTAACCTCCTTAATTCAATTGATATCTATGGCGCAAGGATAATATATCCGAAAGCCACCGTAAATACTACAAATGCTACTGCTTGTATCAACACTAAGGCTACACTTTCTGTGACACCTGCAGCCGGCACATCTGTACGCTGGTATGCTGATTCAACCAGCAACACCGTATTAAGTACACAGAATACTTATACTACTGATACGCTGAAAGTAGCAGGTAAAGTAACTTACTATGTTGCCGTACTGGGTGGACCGGATAATTGTCCTAACCCGGATCGTATACCGGTAACCGTTACTGTAACTCCTGCTCCTCCGGTACCAGGTGCTCCTGCTACGGTTAATATCTGCCCGGGTTCAAATGCATCATTGCAGGTAACTAACCCGGATCATCAGCTGACCTATAACTGGTATAATGTACCAACAGGAGGCACTAAACTGAATACCGATAGCGGCTTTGTATTTAATGTGCCGGCAGTTAACAGGGATACTACATTCTATGTAGAAGCTGTTAGCAGTTGCGGCGCCGCATCAGGCAGACAAGCCATCAGCATTGTATTGTCTGCTTCATTAAGTGCACCGGTGGTTACACCAAATCCGGATTCAACAGTTGTAGGCCGGCAAACTGCTCTCACAGCTACCTCCAATACCGCTAATACTCAATTTGTATGGTATGCAAGCCAGGCAGGTAACGATAGCCTGTTTACAGGACCGGTATTCACGCCTCCGGTATCCAATGTAACAGGAACAGTTACTTATTGGGTAGAAGCCAGGTTAACAGGTGGTGCTACCTGCAAATCTATCAGGGTACCTGTTTTAGTAGTATATGGTCCTGAACCGGGTCCGGATCCCGGCCCATGCGAAGGCGCTTCAACACAAACAATCGGCGGTAGCGGATTACTCATACTGGGTAATGTGTATAACCCTGCCCTGGCGGTAGATGGTAGCTTAAGCACCGGATCTTCCCTGGTAATTAACCTGGGCGCACTGAATGCACAGGTATGGCAAAGAACTAAATTCAATGGAGTATCTGCTCCGGGCGATACGGTAAGGGTATGGCTGTCGAACCCAAGCCAGGTGCTTTCAGCAGCACTGCTGGGCGGTGTACAGTTAACCACCTACAATGGTACAACTCCGGGCGATTCTCTCCTGGTAAATAATCCGCTTATCAAGCTCACTATACTGAGCAGTAAGAAACAGGCTATTCTTGAATTTGTACCAACCAAAGCATTTGATGCGGTGGAAGTAAAACTGAAATCAGGTATACTCGGTGCATTGACAACAGTAGATTTCAATTATGCACAACGTGCACTGGCAGCGCCAAAAGTGCAGGCTGCACAGGTAACAGTTTGCGCTGGCAACACCGCTAAGCTGGATGTGCAGGATCCTGTAGCGGGCGTTACTTATCGCTGGTACACCAGCAAAGGTCAGTACCTCACCGGCAAAGATGGTGTATCCTTCACCACCGGCGCCCTTACAGCTGATACAGCCTTCCTGGTAGAAGCCTTCAGAAATGGTTGTGCAAGCACTGGCCGCACAAGAGTAGATGTGAAAGTGGTGGCAGCACCTGCAGCTCCGGTTGTCCGTTCTGCAAACGTAGAAGTGTGTGCCGGATCTGATGCACAACTCGCCATCAACAATCCTGTGAAAGGATACACTTACGCATGGTACAATGTAGCCGCCGGCGGCACCCGGTTGAACCCGGCTCCGGATAGCGGCCTTACATTTACTGTTACTAATGTAACAGCACAGGCTATTTATTATGTAGAAGCTATCAACGACAGCTGTAATACAACATCTGCCACCAGAACTGCGGTTACCGTTAAAACAGCTACTGCATTGGCTACACCAACAGTAACGCCTGTAAACGATACCATTGTGATTGGTCAGCGTCCGCTGTTTAAAGCACAGGCAGCAACGGCTAACGCCGAATTTTACTGGTTCAGAACACAAACAGCAACAGACACCTTATTTAAAGGCGCTAATTTCGAAGGTCCGGTATCTACCGCTCTCGGAACCGTTACTTACTGGGTGGAAGCCGCCCTGCCGGGTGCAGCTAGCTGTAAGTCCGCAAGAATTGCTGTAAATGCCATTACAGTACCGCCATCTGGTCAGGTACCATGCGAAGCCGCAACCGGACAAACAATCGGCGGATCGGGTCTGCTGGTGCTGGGCAACGTATACAACCCGCAGCTCGCTGTGGATGCCTTTACCAGCACTGGATCTTCCCTGGTAATAAATCTGGGCGCACTTAACGCAACAGTATTCCAGAAAGCAACCTTTAACGGATTATCTACTCCGGGCGATACGGTAAGAGTGAAATTGTCGAACCCAAGCCAGATCCTTTCTGCATCGGTGCTCGGCAGTGTACAACTCACTACCTATAACGGTAATACACCAGGAGATTCCGTATTAACATCTAATCCGCTCCTGCACCTGGATCTGCTGAGCGGTAACAGAAGTGCTATCCTGTGGTTTGTACCAACCAAACAATTCGATGGCGTGGAAGTGAAACTCAGATCAGGTATTGTGGGTGCATTGATCGACGTTGATTTCAATTACGCACAACGCGCAATTGCTCAACCGAAAGTACAGGTGAACAACGCTACCATCTGTAAGGGTAAACAAGCTACCCTTAGTGTGATAAACCCTGCACCAGGTATTACTTACAGCTGGTACAACAGCAAGGGTAACCACCTGATCGACAGCGTTGCCTATGTAACACCGTCCACTCTCGACTCCGGAGTATACACTTATACAGTGGTACCAACCAGGAACAGTTGTCCGGGTGCTGCATCTGCGCCGGTAACAGTAACTGTTCAGGGATCACCGGCTGCACCGGTTCCGGAAGCAGGCAACGTATCTACCTGTCTGAACACACCAGCTACCCTGAAAGTAAAAGCAGTGGCAGGTGTTCAGTTCAACTGGTATGATGCAGCAACAGGCGGAGCAGTACTGGTAACCAACAGTAATGAGTACACCACTCCGGCAAGTCTGCAGGCTGGTACTTATAACTTCTACGTGGAAGCTGTAAATGCAGGTAACTGTACCAGCGATAGCGGACGCACAAGAATAACACTCACTGTAGATAGCGCTTCAACAGCGGCCGATATCCAGATCGCCGATAAGATAATCTGTGCAGGTGATACAGCGGTATTGACACCAACTACCACTACTGTACAGAACCCGGTGTTCAGGTGGTATGCTAATCCAGACAGGACCGGTCCTATCACACAAGGTGTAAGCAGCACCGGTGTATTAACTATCACCGGACTGATGCCAGGTACATACACCTACTATGTAAGTGTAAGCAATGCCGGTAAGTGTGAAAATAAAGCGGGTGATCTGAAAGCCGTGAAAGTAACAGTAAATAGCACGGCCACTCCAACGGATATAACAGCAGCAGATACAACCATCTGTGCAAACACAACGGTTAAACTCACTGCTTCTTCAACAACCGTAACAAACCCGGTATTCAAATGGTATGCAGATGCTGCCCTGACCAAATTCCTTGCATCAGGCGCAACATATACTACCAGTGCATTGAGCGCTACCACTTCATTCTATGTAACTGTAGAAGGAAACAACAGGTGCGCTAATGCCGCCGGCAGCGCGAAAGAAGTGAAAGTGACCGTAAGTGATGTACCGACTCCGATTATAACAGCATCTTCAATCAGTATCTGCGTAGGCGATACCGCTACATTAAGTATTCAGAATGTAGATAATACACTCACCTACCGCTGGTACAGCGCAGCAACAGGCGGCACATTACTGTTCACCGGACCGGTGTATCAGGTAACAGGCCTTACTGCTTCGAAAGACTTCTACGCAGAAGCCTCCCTGGGAGGATGTAGCAGTGCTGCCAGAACAAAAGTGTCTATCGGTGTGGGCGTAGCTCCAACCCCAATACTGGAAAGCAACAATGTAACAGTATGTCAGGGTGGAACAGCCGTACTGAAAGTGACATCTTCTGTGAATAATATCACCTACAGGTGGTACACTGCATTAACCGGAGGAACGGCTGTATTTACAGGACCAATCTTCACAGTAGATAATGTGACCGCTAATGCAACCTACTACGTAGAAGCAACCGGCGACACTTCGAAATGTGGTAAACCATCGGCAAGAGCTACAACGAAGATCAACGTGGTACCAGTACCAGCGGCTCCTGTATTGGTAAGTAACAGTGCGGAAGTTTGTAAAGGTCAGAATGTAACACTGCAGATACAAAGCCCTGCAGCAGGCATCACCTACGAATGGTTCGATGCGGCAACAGGCGGTAATAAGGTGAATGAAGGAACAACCTTTAACATCACCGCACTTGATAGTACCATGAGCTACTACGTTCAGGCACTGGTAAACGGAGGCTGCCCAAGCGCAAGCAGAACTAAAGCCACCATTACCGTGAAGAGCGTACCGGCAGTACCTGAAATTGCTTCCACTTCCCTGTTCGTTTGTCAGGGAGGTAGTGTAACACTTTCAATTAAGAACCCGGTAGCAGGTGTAACGTACCGCTGGTACAGCGCTGCAACAGGTGGTACGCTGCTCGCCACAGGCAACAGCTACACAACCGGGGCATTAAATACAAGCACAGATTTCTATGCTGAAGCAAACAATGGTAATTGCAGTAATAGTGTAAGAGCGAAGGTTTCAGTTGGCGTAGGACAAGCACCAACACCAATACTGGAAAGCAATGCGCTTACAGTATGCGTGGGAAGCTCCGGTACGCTCCGTGTAACATCAGCTACCAATGGAATCATCTATAAATGGTATACTTCAGCAACCGGCACTGATTCAGTAGGCGTAGGACCAGTATTCCAGACAGGACCGCTCACTACCAGCATGGATTATTATGTGGAAGCAACAGGTACTACCGGCCAATGCGGTAGTCCTTCCGCCAGGGTAAAAGCAACTGTAACTGTAGTTGCACCGCCAACAGCGCCGGATGTGGTAGCCTCTGCACTTAAAACATGTGCCGGCACAGGAATTACTGTTGCTGTTAAAACAATCAAACCTGGTGTTACCTATCAGTGGTACGATGCGGCAACAGGCGGCAACCTGCTTTCATCTGATGCAGTATACAACGTACCGGTGGTTACTCAGACTACTACCTTCTATGTACAGGCAAACGTGGGAAGTTGCTCCAGCAGCAGAACAGCGGTAACCGTTACCGTTGATCCAACACCGCCGGTACCGGAAGTAAATGCTGATAACCTGACAACCTGCATAGGTGGTACGGTAACATTCACTATCAAAGGCGCGGACGCGTCATTGACTTATCGCTGGTATGATGCGCAGAATAACGGCGTATTCCTGGCAAGCGGTACTTCATATGCAACTGAACCACTGGCAGCAACAAGTATCTTCTATGTGGAAGCATTGAACAGCCAGGGTTGCAGCAGCGGACGCAAAGCAGTAACAGCCACTGTTACAAATGATATAGATGCACCACTGGCCGATCCGTTAACGGTTTGTAGCGGACATACAGCGGTACTTTCCGTGAAAGGCAGACAACCGGGCATCATCTATAAATGGTTCACCGCAGCAACCGGAGGAACAGCGGCATTTACCGGTGCAGATTTCACTATCACACCAGCAGTAAGTACTGTATACTTCCTGGAAGCATCTACCAGCGGCGGTTGTATCAGCGCAAGCAGAACAAGGGTGGAAGTAACCGTGAACCCGTCACCGGCAGCTCCAATAGTAACCAGTGCAACCGTGAAGGTTTGCTCCGGCCAGGTAGCTAATCTTAGTGTACAGGGTCCGAACAGTGCACTCACTTATAAATGGTATACTACGGCAACAGGTGGTACTGCTGTCTCCACCGGCACATCTTATACAACAACGGCGGTAACAGCTAACCAGATGTATTACCTGGAAGCAACCAACAGCAATGGCTGTTCAAGCCCAACACGTACTGCTGTGAGCGTTGAAGTAGTGCTTCCGCCGGCAGCACCAGCGGTAACCGGAAACGATCCGATATGCCCGGGCAGCACAGCAATACTGATGGCTACTTCTACTACACCGGATGTTGAATTCCGCTGGTACTCAGTAGCAACTAACGGTACGCCGATCACCACAGGTGCAACATTTGTTACACCAGCGCTGAATGCCAATACTACTTACTATGTGGAAGCACTTACTGCAGGTGGTTGCACCAGCTCGGCCAGAACAAGGGTTGATATCAGCCTGGCACAACCACTGCCGGCGCCAACTGTAACAGTAGACAACACTACTGCTACTGCTATCACCTTCCGCTGGTCACCGGTAACAGGCGCACAACGCTACGAGGTAACAATAGATAACGGCATCACATTCATACCGCCAAGCTCAGGTGCAACCGGTACCACGCATACCATATCCGGTTTGCAGCCAAACCAGAGCGCTACAATCCAGGTACGTGCCATCGGAGCATCCACCTGCGAAAACAGTGCACTGTCTAACGCGGTAACAGATAAAACGAAGAACCCACAAGGCAATAACATCTTCGTACCAAACCTCTTCAGTCCGAACGGTGATGGTATAAATGATATCGAGTATGTATATGGAACCGCCATTGCACAACTTGAATTTAGGATCTACAACCAGTGGGGTCAGTTGGTGTTCACATCAAAAGATCAGCGCCAGGGATGGGATGGTACCATGAGCGGACAGAAACAACCGGTAGGTGTGTATGTATGGATAGTGAAAGCTACAATGCAGGATGGTACAGTGATTACGAAGAAAGGTAACGTAACCCTCATGAGATAACGATGATTCATCAGCAAGATCAAATCAAAAATAAAACCGGGGTGCTGCAAAGCATCCCGGTTTATCCGGAAATCTTTAAAAATGTTCCTATGAAAAGGATTTTTATAGTTGCAATGATTTTATGGAGCAGCTTATTGCCCCGCACTTCTGTTGCCCAGGTTGATCCGCATTTCTCACAGTATTATGCCTACCCGTTATGGCTTAATCCGGCCCTCACAGGCGTGATAGATGGTGACTACAGGATTAGCGCCGATTATCGCAACCAATGGGCCAATTATGGGAAACCCTTCTCTACTGTGGGGATTTCTGCCGATGCGGCCACCGATAAGAATATAGGCGTTGGTATTAATGTGATGAATATGTCGGCCGGAGACGCTGGCTATAATTACTTTAATGCAATGGCCAGCGTTTCCTATACCGGTGTGAAATTTGGCCGCACCAAAACCAGCCAGCTGGTTTTCGGAATTAATGCAGGGTTAATTAACAGGAGGCTGGATCCCGCCAAGTTTCAGACAGGTAGCCAGTATCAGCCGGTAACAGGTTTTGATCCGAGCATATTTAACGGCGAAAATGTGAGCAATACCACTTCCAACCAGTTTGATGCAGGTGCGGGAGTAGTTTATTTTGATGGTAATCCCAATCATATGTTGAATCCATTTGCAGGATTCGCAGCCCAGCATCTTACACAACCTAAAGATCCCTTTTCTTCTGATGGTACCGAAAGAAAACTGCCGGTAAGATACCTCGTTCACGGAGGTACCAAGATCAGGCTGAACGAATCCATCACCCTTACCCCTACCGGACTTTACATGCGGCAGGGTAACGCGGAAGAAATAGTGGCTGGTATGTATGCACAGCTATTGGTGAATCCCGAATTTGACTTCCTGGTAGGAGGCAACTATCGCTTCAATGATGCCGTGATTCCCTTTGCAGGCTTCCATTTCAAGAACTTTGTACTGGGATTAAGCTATGATGCCAATACTTCCAATATGCGCCGACTGGTAAATGGCAGCCAGAGTTT
>NZ_DATMTE010000423.1:0-5624 GCF_035564935.1 Chitinophaga sp.
ATGCATACCTCGGTAGAGAACGTAAAAGCGTTTCTCGAAGGAAATCCCAAAAATATTATCAATTAGGATTACCCGGCAAGCGAATAAACAGGTTATTAGTAAGAAGAGTGCAAAACAGAAAATAATGGGCCTTGGGGTATACCGCATAACTGAATGGTTGAAATGAATGATACTCCTGGAAGTGAATAGGGATGGATGGCCGCGTTATGATTATGTTATTTATTTTTGGATAAAGGTACCAGCTACGCTTATATAAAAAGGTACATCTGCAACTAAAATCTATTTATTCGCTTAAAACCAACGTTACATGCAATCAAGCATTCTTTTAGTAGAGGATGATGTGTTTTTTGCCAAGGTGGTAAAAAGACATCTGGAACGAGCCGGTTATAATGTTAACTTCTGCGAAAATGGCCAGGAAGGTTGGGAGAAGTTCCAGAAACATGTATTTGACCTGTGCATACTGGATGTGGTAATGCCTAAAAAAGACGGGTTTACCCTTGCCGGTGATATCCGTTCTATGGACGAAAACATTCCCATCATTTTCACCTCTTCCCGCTATCTTGAGCAGGACAGGCTGCAGGGCTTTGAAGCCGGCGCAGATGATTACATTACCAAGCCGTTTAACATGCAGGAAATGATCTGCCGGGTGGAGGTATACCTGAAACGCAGCCGCCTCCTGAAAAGTGAGCGCCGCGTGGTGTACACTATCAGTAACCTGATCTTCGACTATTCACAATATCATATCCGGCATAAAGATGCCGATTCCCATGTTCGTATGGCCCCAAAAGAAGCGGAGTTGCTTCGCTTTCTATGCGAAAATTCAAACAAAAAACTGAAGAAAGATGATATCCTGTCTGTCATATGGGGACAGGAAGATTTTTTCGCTTCACGTGTGATGGACGTTTATCTGACCCGTCTTCGTAAACACATTGCGCAAGACCCTTCCGTAAAACTTGAAACCTACCACGGTAAGGGACTCATGTTCATCGCGGATGACCTGGGACGCACACACACCATCGCTAAAGTTTAGCTGTTTTTGGTTAGAAAGTTAACCGTATCCAATGAAAAAACGTCCGCATTAATAGCGGACGTTTCCTTTTTTATATGAAATGATATCCTATTTCAGATTATAGAAAACCTGCTGTACATCTTCATCCTGTTCCAAACGGTCTACCAGCTCCAGTACCTCTTTTGCCTGCTCATCATTCAGTTCAACAGTAGTAGTTGGAATACGTTTCAGCTCGGAGCTGATCACTTCCAGGCCTTTTTCTTCCAGCGCTTTGGCCATATTGCCAAATTCTGTGAACGCCGCCCGGATGATGATATTACCTTCACTGTCTTCCCCTACTTCTTCCAAACCAAAATCAATTAATTCCAGTTCCAGTTCTTCCAGGTCCTGGCCGGCATTCTTTACTTTAAATTCACCTACACGGTTAAACAGAAATCCAACGGATCCGCTGTTGCCCAAGCTACCGCCGCCTTTTGTAAAGTGCATGCGCAGGTTGGCCACTGTGCGGGTGGTATTATCAGTAGCAGTATCAATAATTACCGCTACGCCGTGAGGGGCGTAACCCTCGTATACCACTTCTTCATAATCAGTTTTGTCTTTACCCATAGCCCGCTTAATGGCAGCGTCTACACGGTCTTTAGGCATATTAACACTCTTCGCGTTGAGAATGCAGCGACGGAGTGCGGGGTTATTATCGGGATCAGGACCAGACGCCTTTACGGCAATGGCTATTTCCTTACCTATTCTTGAAAATGCTTTCGCCATCTTATCCCAGCGGGCAAACATGGTCGATTTTCTTACTTCAAATATTCTTCCCATTGGAGTGGTATATATTATAGTGACTTTTAAAAACAGAACGCAAAAATAAGAATTTTCAGGTACCGGAATAGCGGGTTTGCCTTATTTTAACTAAAACGGAGAACAAAACGGGAGTAAATCCTTCGTTCTGTTCTCCGTTTGTATGATGTCCGGATTCTTTTAATTACCGCTATTTACTGCTGCATTTTACGGGCTTTACTGTGTTTTACACTGTACCCGAAATAAACTATAAAGCCAATACCCAGCCATACAAACAACCGCGCCCAGTTTTCGATACCTAAACTGATGATCATTGTAAGACAGAAACCCGCTCCCAGTAAAGGAATAAACGGTACCCACGGCGTTTTAAAGGCACGGGGTATTTCCGGGTTGGTTTTGCGCATTACAATAATACCAATGCATACCAGCACAAAGGCAAACAGGGTACCTATACTGGTCATATCGCCTACTACATTATCCGGAATGAATGCCGCAAACAGGGATACAAATACGAAGAACATCCACTGTGAACGGTAAGGTGTACGGTATTTATGGTGCAGTTTAGCAAATACAGAAGGTACCAGTCCGTCGTTACTCATGGAGTAGAACACCCTTGTCTGACCCAGCAGCATCACCAGTATAACGGAGGAAAATCCCGCCAGGATAGCCACTGTAATGAAGGTCGACAGCCAGGAGTAGCCAGGCATGTAAGTGTCTATCGCATAAGCTACGGAAGCCTCACCACCGGCTTTCAGGAAGTCGGTAAAAGGCGCGATACCTGTGAGCACATAAGAAAACAGGATATATAATAAGGTACAGATAGCCAGCGATACGAGGATCCCAATGGGCATATTCCTCTTGGGGTTCTTGGTTTCCTGTGCCGCAGTGGATACGGCATCAAAACCAATAAACGCAAAGAATACTACGCCGGCTCCCCTGAGCACACCCGCCCAGCCATGATTCCAGAAATTGGAGTAATCAACGATCTGGCCATTGTGCATTTTTACTGTACCGGCATCTGCTGGAATGGTAAAAGGTGTGTGGTTAACCGGGTTGATAAACTTCCATCCCAGGAAAATGAACAACATTACGATGGCCACTTTGGTAATAACGATGATGTTATTCACAATGGCGGAACCCTGTGTTCCCCTGATCAGCAGCATACTGAGCGCAAGGAGGATAAATACAGATGGAACATTCATGATGCCCTGAACACCTGCATCAGATGTTTCGAATGGGCTATGGCACCACTGGTACGGTATCGTGACATGAAACACATTGGTAAGCAGCTTATTCAGGTACTGCGACCAGCCTATGGCCACCGTAGCAGCTCCCAGTGCGTATTCCAGTACAAGGTCCCAGCCAATGATCCAGGCAATAAATTCACCCAGAGTAGCATAGGAATAAGTATAGGCGCTTCCTGCAATAGGAATCATAGAGGCAAATTCAGCATAGCATAAACCAGCCAGCGCGCAACCTATAGCAGCAATAATAAAGGAAATAGTAACGGCGGGTCCGGCATGCTGACCTGCAGCTGCAGCCGTTCTTACAAAGAGGCCGGCGCCGATAATAGCGCCAATACCTAATGCAATAAGGGAACCCGCACCAAGCGTCCTTTTCAGACCCTTTTCAGATTCTCCAGCTTCGGCCATTAAAACAGACAGTTGTTTTTTAGCAAAGAGTTTGCTCATACGCAGTCGTATTGTGGTTGATGTTTTAAGGTAGTTTAGTTTGTTGTTGTTTTTCTGTTGATCGCCAAATATAATATCTAAAATCAAAAACAGGTACTTTTATTTTGCCTGCCAAAGCGCATCTTTAGCTGCTTAACCTTATTTTTGGGAAATTTTCCGGTTACAACTTTTAATTCTTACAAGATAAATTCTGTCTAAGCATGAAGAAATCATCGAATCTGCTCACCTTATATATTTTCATTGCTATGGTAATCGGAATTGGCACTGGTTATGGTGTTTTCCTTGCTTATGGCAATGCTCCTGTTACTACAGGAGCCAAAGATACTCCGCAGATCTTCGCTGATAACATCTCCATTCTTACTGATATCTTCCTGCGCCTCGTTAAAATGATCATTGCCCCGCTGGTATTCTCCACCCTCGTGGTGGGAGTAGCCAAGCTGGGCGACATAAAAGCCGTTGGCCGTATTGGTGGTAAAACAATGCTGTGGTTTATCAGTGCAACCTTTGTATCATTGTTTCTTGGCTTAATACTGGTTAACCTGCTGAAACCGGGCCTGTCCCTGTCGTTGCCCCTGCCCGACGAACATGCTTCTTCCGGCATTGCCAAGGCAGATATGACCCTGAAAGGTTTTTTCCGGCATGTAGTACCGGATAGTGTGGTAGATGCCATGGCCCACAACGAAATATTGCAGATCGTGGTATTTGCTATTTTCTTTGGGGTAGCGGCGGCAGCCATTGGCGAAAAGGCCACCCCCGTGGTAAAGCTGCTGGATAGCGTGGCTTATATCATGCTGAAGGTGACTGGTTTTGTAATGAACTTTGCGCCCTTCGCGGTATTTGGCGCCATGGCCGGTATTATTGCCCTAAAAGGCCCCATCGTATTGGTAACTTATGGTAAGTTCATCTTACAGTTTTATTTTGGGTTGATTTGTTTGTGGGCCGTTATTTCCATAGCGGGCGGGTTGATCCTGGGCAAACGGGTATTCAAATTACTGGGTATGATCAAAGACCCGCTGTTGCTGGCTTTTGGTACAGCCAGCAGCGAGGCGGCTTACCCACGCACCATGGAAGAGCTGGAGAAATTTGGCTGCGACAGCCGCATTGTTAGTTTTGTATTGCCCCTCGGCTATTCCTTTAACCTGGATGGCTCGATGATGTATATGACCTTTGCCAGTTTATTTATTGCCCAGGCGTATGGCATGCACCTGGGTATTGATCAGCAGATCACTATGCTACTGGTATTAATGATCACCAGTAAAGGAATTGCGGGCGTGCCCCGTGCATCGCTGGTGGTAATTGCCGGTACCTTGTCTATGTTCAAGATCCCTGAAGCCGGGCTTATCCTGCTGCTGGGAGTAGATCACTTACTGGATATGGGCCGTTCCGCCACCAATGTTATCGGAAATGCAATGGCTACCGCTGTTGTTTCCAAATGGGAAAATAAGCTCGCGCCGCCAACAGAAGTTACTGCCAAAGCCTAACTTAACAAATGCGTAACAGTTTATTGATTATTTTACCACTTCAGAAATAGAAATAGCGTATTTAGCATGGACCAGATTATTGAGTTTTTTAAACACCTCATTAATCCCTCGTGGATTATTGAACACGGTGGACTTTACCTGTTACTGGCAATTATTTTTGCAGAAACAGGGCTTTTTATCGGATTCTTTTTGCCGGGGGATTCCCTGCTCTTTGTAGCGGGTATCTACAGCGAAGACCTGTGCCACAGCTTCTTTAATCTTCCATTTGCGGTAATTATGTTCCTGATTGCCACTGCCGGTGTATTGGGAAATATGGTAGGCTTCTGGTTTGGTAAAAAATCGGGTCCTTTATTATTTAAGAAGAAGGATACTTTCTTTTTCAGGAAGAAGCACCTGCACCAGGCCCATGAGTTTTTTGTAAAGTATGGCGGCGGCGCTATATTCTTTGCCCGCTTCCTGCCTATCATCCGTACTTTTGCTCCTATAGTGGCGGGTATTGTGGGTATGGACGGTAAGAAATTTATGTTCTTTAATATTATCGGTTCCTTTGCCTGGGTGTTTTCCATGATGCTGGCCGGCCATTACCTGGATAAAGCTTTTCCTAACCTGAAGGAACACCTGGAATTGATCATCCTGGTAATAGTG
>NZ_DATMTE010000424.1:0-1561 GCF_035564935.1 Chitinophaga sp.
ATTTATATCTTCTTTTTCTAAACATAGTGATCATTTTTTCATTTGAGGAAATCCCATCTACCTAAAAAATCTTAAACTTTTTCTTCTTCTTACCTTTCTTCTTAATAAGATCTTCGGTTAAAGGAACTTCGTCTTCATCCCTGATCAGGTGGCGGCCTTCTGCCAGCGTTCCGAACACATAGTATAACCCCGGTACAACAATCACCCCGAAAACAGTACCCAGCAACATACCACCGGCCGATGACGCCCCGATAGTGCGGTTACCGACGGCACCGGGACCAGTGGCAAAAAGCAACGGGATCAATCCTGCTATAAAGGCAAAGGAGGTCATTAATATCGGGCGGAAACGTACCCTGGCCCCCTCAATGGTAGCTTCAAGTATAGTAGCTCCCTGCTGATGTTTCTGCACGGCAAACTCCACAATCAATACAGCGTTCTTACCCAGCAAACCAACCAGCATTACCAGGCCCACCTGCGCGTAAATATCATTCGACAAGCCCATTAATCCCAGCAATACAAACGCTCCGAAAACACCTACCGGCAAGGAAAGTATTACCGCCAGCGGGATAATAAAGCTCTCATACTGCGCCGCAAGTACAAAATACACGAACACCAATACGATAAGAAAAATATAAAGCGCCTCGTTTCCACGACCCACTTCATCTTTTGAAAGGCCCAGCCAGTCGATGCCGTATCCTCTCGGCAACGTATTTTTAGCTACTTCCTGGATGGCCTTAATCGCTTCTCCGCTGCTGTAACCCTTTGCAGGAGCACCGTTAATAGCGGCAGCAGTATACATATTGTACCTCGTAATTTCATTGAGGCCCTGGTTCTTCTTTATTTTCATGAAAGCAGAATAGGGCACCATTTCATCCCGGTTATTTTTTATATACAGTTTCAGCACATCATCCGGAAGCGCCCTGTATTGCGGGGAAGCCTGCACATACACTTTGTAAAACGTACCAAACCTGATGAAGCCCTGCTCATAAGTACTT
Organism: Chitinophaga sp.; assembly: GCF_035564935.1. GTDB lineage: Bacteria > Bacteroidota > Bacteroidia > Chitinophagales > Chitinophagaceae > Chitinophaga. The sequence continues at coordinate 996 of NZ_DATMTE010000424.1, forward strand.
CCTATCAGGATAGATAAGTTGTCCATCGCTTTCCCGATAGACACTCCTTTTTGCATGGCCGCCTTATTATCAATTTCAAGTTCATACTGGGGATAGTTGGCGGCGAAAAAGGTGAACAGGCCCGACAATTCTTTCCGCTTCCTCAGCGCTGCCATAAACTCTTCGTTCACTTTCCCGAATGTTTCATAATCACCCGTGTTGGTTTTATCCAGCAGTCGCAGTGAAAAACCGCCGGCAGCGCCGTATCCTGGTACAGCAGGCGGCTGGAAAAATTCAATAGTGGCGCCTGGTATTACTTTCGCTTTTTCTTCCAGTTCTTCAATAATTTCCTTGGCAGAATGTTTACGGGCCGACCAGCCTTTCAGGTTAATAAGACAGGTACCGGCATTGGATCCTCTACCTTCCGTTAACACTTCATAGCCTGCAAGGGCAGACACGGATTGTACGCCATCCACATGCTCGGCAATTTTCTGTAACTGCCCAGCAATGGCATTGGTTCTTTCCAGTGTAGAGCCGGGTGGTGTTTGAATAATGGCGTATATCATTCCCTGGTCTTCATTGGGAAT
>NZ_DATMTE010000425.1:0-2826 GCF_035564935.1 Chitinophaga sp.
CTACCAACTGAGCTAGGGAATCAATTTTTTATTTAACGGACCGCAAAGATAATAATTTCGCAATCACTTCCAAATCCATTCTAAAAAACATACGCCCTTCCCGCACAACGCAGAAAGGGCGTAAATAAAATTAACGTGAAGCAGAAGCAGCGGAAGAAGGATTAAACTTCGCATCCAACATCTTCATAAAATACCCTCCTACTACACTCCTCGCCTGAAATCCCACCTTCGTTCCATCAGTCGTCTCATGCCAATCACTAAGCGGTACCCGTGTAGTCGTTTCCGTTACATACGTATACAACGGCGCTACTAAAGCACTAAAGTCTGAGGAATTATCAGTGAGCACCGCAGTCCACATGATCCAGTCGGATTTGGTGTAGGTTTTACGGCTGTCCAGTGGCAGTCCGTATTTCTGCTGATGCTTCAGATAGAACCCAATTTCTTTCTTGTACACGTCTGCAGGAAACAGGTCAAAGTTGAGCACCTTGTCCCAAACCATGTTATACTTCTGGCTCCAGGTGTTTTTGCTTTCGAAAGCAAGACTGAAATGATCGCCATCATCAGCGAGTTTCACCCAGTTGGCGGCCATTTCTTTGGCGCTTTGTTCGTATTTGGCGGCAACGTCGTTGAGGCCCTGCATTTTGGCGAGCATGGCGTAGGCGCGGATCCCGGCAATGGCTTTCAGGGAAAGGTTGGTATTGCGTGCAAGGTGGCCGGCAAAGTCGTCGGTGCAAAGTTGGTTAGCGGGGTCAAAGCCTTCTTTCTGGAGGTATTCCGCCCAGGTGGTGAGGGTTTTCCAGTGTTTTTTAGCGTAGTCCGCGTTGCCTTCTGCGCGGGCGATGGCGCCTGCCAGTACCAGCATGTTACCGGATTCTTCTACAGGCATGCCTTCGCCGTACACTTGTCCGTTGGCGAGTGGGTAGGTACCCAGGTCGTGGGCGGCATAGGGCTTGGTGTATTTACCGCTTTCGGAGAAGTAGAAGATACCGTTCATCATGCCTTTCATCAGGTCGGGGTTGTAGATCAGGAACAGTGGAGCGGATGGATAGGTAACGTCCACGGTATTGATACAGCCGTTGCTGAAGTTTTCTTTGGAAAGGAACAGGATATCGCCTTGGGGGCTTTTCGCCAGTTTGTGTGCGGAAATAGCCTGGCGGTAGGCCAGTTCGCACAGTTTGGCGTAGGTTTCGCCGCCGGCGCTGATGGCGTCTTTACGCAGTTGTTCATTAAATTTTTCGCATTTACCGATGATGGTAGCGTAATCGGTGAAGGCGGCGTTCAGTTGTTTATCGATGGTTTGGGTGGCGTCGTTTTTCCACCATGCTTTCAGGTTGGTGTTGAAGTACTGTAAAGCGTACAGGTCGTCGTAGCCAAGGAGGAACAGTTGTTCTTTAGGTGTACTGTTTACTGCGCCAAGGTTTACGGCGGTGCTTAGCACCAGTTGTTTATCCAGTTTGGTGGTGGCTGTAGTGCCATTGGCAAATGCTGCTGTGGCATCGCCGGCGGTGCTGATGTATTGCTGCGGGTGAGCGGCAGTAGGTGCGGCCACGTACATATAGCCCCAGTCGATACGCAGGTCGTCCCCTTTCTTTTTCAGGATGGGTTGTTCCTTGGTACCGGCTTTTAAAATGGAGAGCTGCCCGTTGGTGTATTTGGAAGCTGTTACTGGTTGTGCGGGCGCGTTCACTGCAATGTTGGTAGAGGCGCCAAAGTATACCTGCACCTGGTGGGGTGCGTTATCGTTGGAGCTTACTTTATAAGAGATGTAGGAAACGGGGCGCGACAGCAACATGAGGTCGTCCATCAGCAGGGGCGATGTAAAGGTGAGTGTTACATCTGCTTTGCCGCAGGTGAACTGGTAGCTGGTTTGGGTAGCGTTGATGTTCACGGCGGTTTGTTTGGCCGTTTCTATGCCTTTGTTAGTGGGCGGTGGTACCAGGCGGGCAATGCCTGCATCCAGGAAAGCGCCGCCGGCGGTGTTCTGGATATGTATATCCAGCACGTTGCCTTTCTTCTTCAGCTTACTTTTTGCGGCTTCCGGTATGGGCCTGTAGGCGTATTGGTTCAGCCAGCGTCCGTGTTTGTAGATCTGTTCCCCGTTAAGGTATACTACAATTTTATCGTCATGGAAGATTTTCAGGAACAAGTCGGCGGAGGCTACGTCGCCGGCGTCGAAGGTTCTCCTGGTCCAGAGGTTGGGGCTTGCCCAGCGGGTGCCACCGGAGGAAAGGTTATCACCGAAAGGCGCCTGGCCTGTTTTCCAGGCTTTATCGTTGAAGGAGGGTTGCTCCCATCCTTCTGCCGGGGCGGTTTCTGTGTATTTCACCTGGTAGGCTGCTTCATCGGTGGTGGCAACTACCGGCTGGTAGCTGGCCTCGTTCTGGCCCAGTATACGGTAGGTAACACCGTCTACCTTTACCAGCCCGGTAAGCGATTGGGTAGCGCCGGTCCAGTGTTTGGTGGTGCTGCCGTTCAGCTCGTCGGTGGCCGACCAGATGCTGAAATAAGGATCATGTGTGATCAGAGGATACGCTGGCGCCTTTTGTTCCTGTGCTATTGCACTGCCGCCAATGCCCAACAGGGCTAAAAATGCAAATGTTCTCACCATAACGTGATTTGATAAAACGATTAAGCGTAAAAAGTACAGTTAATAAATGTATTACATTTTCCGGGGGATTCATAACCATTCATCATAAAAATTTTCCCGGTCACTTGTATATCATCCATAAACGTGGTTAGTACTAGCTATCGCGAAAAAAATCTCCTGAGAAAATAAAAAAGCGCAAACCCTACTCCCGCCTTGGAGGCCCTGAGAAGCCTTGTCAG
>NZ_DATMTE010000426.1:0-7811 GCF_035564935.1 Chitinophaga sp.
TAATAATGGCCTTCGCCTGCTTAACCGGTTGTACTTCTATTAAGCTGGCTATTCCAGACACGTTCAGGCAACAGGCTACCATGCTCCACGTAAAGGGGGCAAGGGGAAATAAGATGTCCTTCGGTCAGTTTACCACCTCCAGGATAAAAAGAGGGATCCATTTAAGTTACCCCGGCTGGGGCGGCCGCGGCTTTTTCCTGGAAAACCTCCTGTGGAACAAGGTGGGTATCCGGAAAGCCGAGACGGTAACAAAAGAAAAAGCCAGGTTCCGTTATGCCTTGTCGGACGGAAACAACAACGTGGAGATATATGCGGACGAAAAGGAAGTAACGAAAAAGCTCGAATATGAGGTCATTAATGGTAAGCCCCCCTTCAGCGGGTTTGAGCAACTCCAGCAATATAAATATGTATTTTCGGCGTTGATCAGTGTGGATACCACCCAGGAAAGCAAAAACTGGGAACTGCTGATGACCAATATATACGATAGGAAAGCGGAAAATGACAAGAACCCGTTTACCTATATCAAGCCGGAAGACAATGGCCTTGCAACAAACGGCGTTGATACCCTGTTTATAAAAGCATTAAGTATTAAAAGTACAGCCCTCGACAATGGTAAAACCGGGAAACTGCCGTTTAAATTATTGTCGGGCTACGAAATAAGCACCAGCGGCGGCGTGGTAGCCATTGTGGATATGATCGACCGCAACATTTGGTTCTACAATGAGCTGGACGCTACGGAGAAGCTGAACATCAGCGCCATTGGCTCAGCCATCCTGGCAAGAAAGGTAAACGATGCAAAATGGTAATCCATTTGAAGAACCGGACAAATTAAAACGCTGGAACAGGATTTAGGCAATATCATCACGGAGTGCCGCAATGGCAACAGGAAAGCACAGGAGCAACTATACCGGCTGCTCTATGGCTTTGCCATGACCATTGCCATGCGATACGCCATCGATGAACACGAAGCCGCCGATATCCTGGGCCATGCCTTTGTAAAAATGTTCAAAAGCATACCTTCTTTCGACGCATCAAAAGGGAACTTCCACGGCTGGCTGAAACGAATCATCATCAACGAATCATTAGACCACATAAAACAACGCAGCCGCTTCACCAGCCTGGAACTGGATACCGCAGAAGAACCATTTATTAACAACGATATTATCGAAAAAACAGATGCCGCCGCCATACTTCAACTTATAAAACAACTTCCCCCGGCTACACATGCCGTGTTCGTCCTGTATGCCATTGATGGATATACACACAAAGAAATTGCAGGACAATTAAGCATCAGCGAGGGAACAAGTAAGTGGCATCTGAGTGAAGCAAGAAAAATACTCCAACAGAAATTAGCAGCAATAAGAACCTAGTGAATACTAACACACCATATGAGCATTTAATAGCAGCAAAGCTGGAGCAGGTACCTGTGCCGGATATGGCAGACAGTATCTGGGCCAGCATTGAAGCGCAGCTGGATGCCCCTGTTGAAACACCGGATCAGAAAACTACGCCTAAGATTAAAGGAAAAGGCTGGTACGGTTTTGCAGGGATCACAGTTGCGGTTACTGCGCTATGGTGGTATACCAATCATACAAATCATCTACAAAAAAGCACAACACCCGAAAAAATACCTACCGTGCCGGAAATGCCCGCCCCGGTTATCGACAGCCCGGCATTAAAGGAGCAAATACAAAAGAAAACTATTCCATTCCTGCCAATGCCGTCAAAAAATGACAGCCTCTTACAGGAAGAAACACCACAAAACAACATGCCTAAAGATTCTGTGGCTGAACGGGTTTTTCCCCTGTTCAAGCCGGATTCGTCGCGGTGGCATTATGATAAAACCCCGCTTCCGCCAATTGATTCCGTGTATACAGCTCCTCCGCCTAAAAAGCCGAAAGGTGTAAAGGGCATTTCAGATAGTGATTATAAAATATCCGCCGGGAAGGATTCCGCCCGGAAAGAGGAGTAACAGGGTTGCCACACTAATAGCACTGCTATGTATTAAATGCTATGTTCAGAGAATTTACCAGGAAAGCAATTGCCGTACTTACATGTCAGATTCCCCTATCCTGCAATTCACCAGGAATAGAATAATGCCCGTTTTTATAAGGAACCGTAATCCGGCCGAGTGGTAAAGTACCTACTCCAATACAGCTGCCAGGAATAATCACCACATCATAATTTTCCTGTTGAGCGCCAGGCTGTAACCACCATTTGTTAATACGGCATTTTTGCATACCGCTTCCACCATCATACGCATCGTTTGTTACAATATTCATTACGGGCGCCAGTTTTTCATCCTTAAAAACAATCAGGTCATCCCAGGAAACACTGCTTCCCATATGTGTAATTCCACCGCTAACTACAATGCCCGTGGTATGATTTCCCACTTTCACCAGCTTATTAAAGTAACCGGAATTACCATACATGCCTCCCCCACCAGCGTTTAACAGGTAGGATACAGTTTGCCATCGATCCCCGGATTTTTTGAAAGCCCATACATCCACCCAACCGGAAACCGGCGCTCCGCCGCTCCTTCCCTGGTTGGTGAATATTGCCATGCAGTATATATTGTTATCCTGCTGAAAGTACATCACCGAATCAACGCTGCGGTCTATGTTCGCTGTTATTCCATCTCCGATCGATATCTCTCCCGGTACCGTGTCGTATACTGCCTTCGTAAGCGGCTCCATCTGCTCCTGCCGGAACTCTGGCTGAACAGGCAATAAACTTATCTCTCCGGCATAAACGGCCATTATAGCTGTTCTCAGCTGCTGGCGTAATTCGTTATAGGTTTTTGCCGTAGTTACCTTATCCAGGAACTGTTTTACAATACCAGCGGTTTTAGTATTCCCGTGCTGTTGCACAAACAAGATATATTCTGTTTTATTTTCGGGGATCAGCGAAGTAAGGTCTTCGTAGTTTTCAAACGATGGCGTATTATCTTCTCCCAAAAGGTAATCTTCACAATACCCCTCATACAGCTCCCGTGCTGTGCCTGCGAAAATGCTACCGGGATAAGTATCCAGGAATTTTTCCCAGTTAAGTGCCCGCTTTCCTATCAGTTTGAATGGGATGATCAGCCCTGCATCGGCACTGTATAATACAGTATCTTCATCGGCACGCAGTTGCAGGTACGCACCATAATCAACGGGCAGGGAAGCCCTAAATAACCCGGTATAAAATGCGGGAACTGTTCGTAGTTCCGTGTATCCTTCTCCTATTTCCCAGGGCTCAATACCTGCTGTAGCCAGCAAATTAATGCGTTGTTGTACTTTGGCGGGCGGATCTGCTTTACCTTTTGCTTCTGAATAAAAGTTTACATATTCATCTACCCATTCATGCTCATTAGCAGTGATGCCTGTCAGGGCAGTGTCCAGATACAGTGCAAGGGAAGTGTAAAGGCTGGCTGCAGCATCAGCGTTTATGCCCGGCAGTTGCTTTTCAATAGCCTCCCTTCTGCCAATGATCCCGGAAACATATGCTTCGGTAGAAACGGTTGTCATGTCCCTGTTCGTCAGCGAATCCGTATTAGCAGCACTGGCAGCAGGTTGCTTACTTTCCGTTTTTTTGCCATCGCCATGGCAGGCTGCCAGCATGAATATAAGGTAAAGAGGCGCCCAGGCGCTGAGGTTAATAAACTTGTTCTTCATAGTATAAGTCAACAGTTGATTATATGAAGATGCAAGATAATGTAAGTGGGGCAATTTTATACTTGATCTGTTCAAGTGTACGACCGTCCGGGAACATAACTCTCTCCGTTACCTCTTTTGTTAAAAAACCATTCATATTTGCAATAAAAAAGATGGGCGAAAGTCCAGTCTTTTTATTGATAGTGTAATGCATCCGTTACTCCACATTCCTCATCGCCCATGCCTGTACTTCCACCAGCACCGGCTTCAGCAACATCCCCTTCTCAGTTAACGAATACTCCACCGTTGGCGGCATAGTGGCATAAGCTTTCCGGCTAACGATCTTCCGCGCTTCAAGCTGTTTCAGTTCCTTTACCAGCATCCGCGTGTTAATACCCACCACGCTCCTTTCCAGTTCTTTAAACCGCATCTTCCCTGCCATCAGGGTGTTGATGATAGACATGGTCCATTTCCCCGAAATGAGGTCCATCGCTTCCTGGAACGGGCAAATTTGTAAATTTTTATTCTTCAAAGCCATAATAGTTCCTGATACTTTACTCCGTGTTACTATATACCAAAATGGTAACTACTTGTAAATGTACCGCAATAAGGTGAAATTTGCAGTCAACCAAACACGCCTGCCATGTCATTACAACACATTGAACAGCATATTGCCGAATTGCACAACGTCACAAAACTGGAGCACTTCGGGTACACGTTTTTCTTCTACGGATCTGAGCAGGTACTTCCCTTTGTTACCTTTGCAGCATCGGATAATGAACATGATAATATATCCAACCTGGACCGGGATGGGGTGTTCCGCGTGAATATCGGCATTGCAAAAGATTCATTTAACGAATTATTTGCCGGCAATGAATCTAAATGGGATTACACGACGCTGAACCGGTTCATGCCCCACCCCGATTATGCGGCACAACACTTTATTTGTATACTGAACCCCGAAGGCCAGCAGTTAACGGAAACAATGACCTTCATCACCGAAGCGCATCTTGTTGCGAAGAACCGCTTTGATAAAAAGCAGGCCGCAAAAATGAAAGAGTGAATCAAGTTCGCTTATGTACACGTTTGTCAGATTACAGATGGTACCTGGCAAAAGCTTCCATACTGGTGGCAGCTTTGCATATTGGGGGTTAACCGCGGGGTTTGCCGGGGCTATACTCATATGCTGTTTATTGATATCATTTAAGCTAAGCTTGAAGAATGAATAACATAGTCGGGCAATGCATTTCATAAAGAGCCGGTAAATAACCGGCTCTCTGTTATCCTCCTTACTTCGACAGAAAACCCGCTAAAACGCAGCCCTTTCCCTGCCGCTGCCAAATATTTAACCGTCCATTGAATTTTGGATGCTATTTTTTACTACCTTATAGCTATAATATTCCTGTCATGTACTAAAAACCATGTTCGTAAAAACCACAAAATACCAGCCCGCCTGCCTGGTTGCCGTCATTGTGTGCCTGTTAATTCCCGGATGCAAACACTCAACGGAAAACCCGGAACACCCTGAATTTGTTGAACGGGTTTCATTAGCTGTTGACAGTATGCTTAACAGCGGGCATATGAAAAATGTACCGCATTTCCTCGACTCGGCCTACGCCACGCTCAGTGCACCGGGAGATCATGACCGCTGGGTGAAATATGATTACCTGGCAAACTTCTATATCTTTTACCAGAGAAACATTCCTACGGCCAGGAGCTACCTGGATAGCATGTTCATGTGCCTGAAAGGCCGGGAAAAAACCTATCCTGATGACTACGCCACCACCCTTTACCGGCAGGGAGAAGTAAATATGGCCGATAAGCAATACAGCCAGGCTTATAAAAGTTACTTCAGCGGTAAGCAGTTTGTACAAAAGTACCTGGATACCTGCGACTATAGTAAATTCAGCAGCAAGCTGGGTTTTGTCGAATATAACCAGGGAAAATATATGGATGCCATCCCCCATTTTAAACAAGCCCTTAGCGAATATCAACATTGCCTGTCCATCGGTTCAAATGATTTCAATAACCTGTTCATTCTTCCCCAGTCAGATCTTAATTCCATTGCACTATGCTTTGAGCGCTCAGGGCAACTTGATAGCGCTATTTACTATTATCAGGAGGCACTTCAGTTTATCAAAACCAATGCTTTAAAATTTCCGCAGAGAAAGAAATTCGCTGAAACAGCTGCCGGCGTAGTATACGGCAATCTTGGCGGCACCTATGCCAAAACAGGCAACCTGGCAGCTGCAGAATTTTATCTGAAAGAAAATATCCGTATCAACGACCAACCCGGCTATGCCGTGGAAGATGCACAAACCGCCAAGATAAAACTGATCCGGCTTTATCTGGATAACCACCGTTTCCCCGAAGCAAATGACCTGCTAACCCGCATGGGCAGTGACCTGGACGCTGGAAAAGGTCTGGGCATTATGGGCGATAATATAAAAGTACAGTGGCTTCAGCTGAAATGGCGCTACCTGGATAAAACCGGCGACCTGAACGGCGCTTATCTTTACAGCCAGCGCTATTACCGCATAAGAGATTCCCTGAACGATATAAACACCGGGTTAAAGGAAGCAGACCTCGATGCAGGGATAAGGGAAGCAGGACAACAATACCAGATTGCCCTGCTTCATAAAAACAACCAGCTTAAAACAAGTTATCTTTCCGCAGCTGTTATATTCTCTGTATTAACCATCCTGATCCTCTTCCTGCTATGGAAAAACCTCCGGCGTTCCAATAAAAATGTGAAGGAACTTACTGCCCTTAACCGCCAGGTGGAAGAAAAAAACCGGGATACCCTGCAAACACTGAAAGCCCTGGAACAAAGCCACCAGGAGAATACCCGTATCATGAAGGTAGTGGCGCACGATCTGCGAAATCCGGTGGGCGCCATCACTGCCCTGTGTGAACTGATGCTCCAGGAAACCCGTTATAATGAAGAAGACCGGGGCATGCTGGAAATGATCCGTTCAGCAGGTCAGAGCTCCCTCCACCTGATCAGCGACCTGCTCCACTATACCGTACAATATGAGCTAAAAAAAGAACCCGTTGAACTCAACGAGCTGATGCACTACTGCGTAGATATGATGCAGCTCAGCGCAGCAGAAAAACAGCAGCATATTGAACTCCAAACCACTCATATTACGATCAGCATCAACCGGGAAAAAATCTGGCGCGTGTTCAGCAACCTGATCTCGAATGCCATAAAATTCAGCCCCAATAATACACTCATCGGGATAAGCACCACTACGGGGTCTGACCATGTGATCATTACTGTAAAAGATCAGGGCATAGGCATACCCGCGGAAATCAAAAACAAGATCTTCGACCTGTTCACCGAAGCGAAAAGGCCCGGCACCGGCGGAGAACGCCCTTATGGAATGGGGCTGGCCATAGCCAGGCAAATCGTGGAAGCACATGGCGGCGCTATCTGGTTTGAAAGCCTCCCCGGCGACGGAACCGCGTTTTATGTAAAACTCCCGCTCAACTGATTAGCCCTGATTTATCCCGGGTTCAGCATTTTGCAGTTTTACCCAATTCTCAGACCCCGATGAAATCATATTCCGCTGCCGTTATTTTCCGCATTTTTCCCGGCACCGGCCTGCTGCTGCTGATCATCAGCGGTGTTATCTTTTATAACATAAAAAATTCAGCAATAACGCTGCTGTAACTGCCCGCCAGGTGGTAGACCTGATAGCCAAACAAAGCAGCCCGTCCAACCGCAACCGGTGGGTTACCTACGCTTCTGTTGTGATTTATATCGATGCAGGTAAGCCCCGGCCTGAAGCAATGAACATATGCCTTTGTAAAAAGCCAGCAGCAATAGCTGCAGGGCTGTTTCCTGTTTAAACCAACACTCAATTTCCCCGTAACGGTTCAGATGGCGGTAACTTTCAGCACCACGCTGGTACGCCTGGCGCCAACTTCTGGATTGAATCCTGCTTTCATCAGGAAATCGCCCGTATATACGTGCCCGTTATCAATGGGCGATTTTGTGCCCGGGTACAGGTTCATACGATGTGTAAGATCAGCTTGAACGTCAAAAGTAAGCTACGGGCAGTAGATATGAAAACATTTGGAGCAAATAACGGGCAACCGGCCCGATATGACACAGCACGTTACAAGCTGGTGAAAATATAACCGGTAACACTCCCTAAAGAAAAACGCCTC
>NZ_DATMTE010000427.1:0-2774 GCF_035564935.1 Chitinophaga sp.
CTCATAGCTTTAAGTTGCTCAGCTGTCATAGCTGGCAAATGTATGGAAAAAACGGAGATATATACTAACGGCTTCCAAACTTTGTTTTGATTGTTCACTTTAGCATAATTTTTGCGTTGTAATGCGGTAACCATGTCGCTAATATTATAAAAAGTACCCATCCATTATGGTGAGTCATGAAACCCTCCACTTTAAAAACCGGTCTGTTTTCAATACAATTGGGTTTATTATTATGATCGCTGTGAATGCGCTGGCAGTGCTGCTTCCCATCAACGGAAAAACCACCGCGCAGATCTCGGAAGAATATCCCAACCTGTTTGCACCTGCGGGTATTACATTTTCTATATGGGGCGTTATTTGTTTTTCCCTGCTGGCATTTATTATATACCAGTTATGGTTATCATTTTCCAATAAAGAACCTGCAACACTGGTGTATACGATGCGGCGGATGAAAGACTGGTTCCTCATTTCCTGTGTAGCCAATGCCTGCTGGCTGTTTGCCTGGCATTACCATCTCATACCCGTAAGCGTGGCCATCATGGTGATCCTTCTTATTTCGCTGGTCATCATCCATGTTAACTTTGGTATCAGCACCGCTCCTGCCACCCTGCGGGAAAAGATATTTATCCATATCCCTTTCAGTATTTACCTGGGATGGATTTCGATTGCTACCATCGCCAACTTTACGGCGCTGCTGGTGTATACCGGCTGGGAAGGCAACCGCCACGCACAGATCCTGTGGACTATTGCTATGATTAGCCTGGGTACCCTGGTGAGCATGGCCATGGTACTGCTCCGCAACAATATTACCTATGCGCTTGTTAGCGTGTGGGCATTCTACGGCATTTTACTGAAAAGAAGGGCGGCGGATATGATGGATGAAAACGCCATCATACATACCTGTATTATCGCCATCGGGGTGATTGCCGTAACAATTTCCTGGCAATTATACAGGAAACAGAAATCATGAATCTAAAAGATTATTTTTGATGCGCATTTAATATATACACGACTATGTTTCCATCTACCAATCCAACAACCACCAAATCGTGGGACGCTTTAAAGAAACACGCTGAAGAAATGAAGAAGGTACATATGCGTGCCTTATTTATGGAAAACAAAGAACGCTTCAGTGAGTTCTCCCTTAAATTTGAAGACATCCTTTTCGATTATTCCAAGAATATAATTACGGAAGATACCCGCAGCCTGTTACTGGCCCTGGCAGCAGAATGCGGCGTAACGGATGCTATTAAGGCCATGTTCAGCGCAGAGAAAATAAACGTTACAGAAAACCGCGCCGTACTGCATACCGCTTTGCGCAACACATCCGACAAACCGGTTTTACTGGATGGCCGCGATGTAATGCCTGATGTAAAAGCAGTGCTGAATAAAATGGATCACATCTGCCGCCAGGTACATTCCGGCGAATGGAAAGGATACACGGGCAAGCCTATACGCTATATCGTGAATATCGGGATCGGTGGCTCCGATCTCGGCCCGGTAATGGTAACAGAAGCCCTGAAGCCATACTGGAAGCCCAATATACAAACTTACTTTGTTTCCAATGTGGATGGTACCCACATCGCCGAAACACTGAAAAAGATCACACCCGACGAAACGTTGTTCCTTATTGCTTCCAAAACGTTTACCACACAGGAAACCATGACCAATGCACATACTGCACGCAGTTGGTTCCTGGAACATGCGGAAGACGAGAAATTCATCGCCAAACATTTTGCGGCATTGTCTACCAACGAAAAAGCAGTTACCGCCTTTGGTATCGACCCGCAGAATATGTTTGAATTTTGGGATTGGGTTGGGGGCCGTTATTCCCTGTGGTCCGCTATCGGTTTGTCTATAGCCCTGACCATCGGTTTTGAGAACTTCACCGAATTGCTGGATGGCGCCCATGCAGCCGATAAACATTTCGCAGGCACACCGCTGGAACAGAATATCCCCGCTATCATGGCGCTGATAGGTATTTGGTATGGCAACTTCTTTGGCAGCGCCACGGAAGCCATATTACCATACGATCAATACATGCACCGCTTTGCCGCTTATTTCCAGCAAGGTAATATGGAAAGCAACGGTAAATCTGCTGATCGTACAGGCCATCCCGTTAGTTATGAAACCGGTCCTATCGTTTGGGGCGAGCCCGGCACCAATGGCCAGCATGCTTTCTACCAGCTCATTCACCAGGGTACCCGCCTGATCCCGTGCGACTTCATCGCGCCAGCCATCAGCCACAATCCTATCGGTGATCATCACGTAAAGCTGTTGTCGAACTTCTTCGCACAAACGGAAGCATTAATGAATGGTAAAACAGAAGCAGAAGTACGCGCCGAACTGGAGAAATCCGGCGCACCTGCAGAAGAAATTGCGAAGATCCTGCCATCAAAGATCTTCCCTGGCAACCGCCCTACCAACTCCTTCCTGGTGAAGAAAATAACGCCACGCTCCCTGGGCTCACTGATAGCCCTGTACGAACATAAGATCTTTGTTCAGGGCGTGATCTGGAATATCTACAGCTTCGACCAATGGGGTGTGGAACTCGGCAAACAACTGGCCAGCAAAATACTGCCGGAACTGGAAAACAGCGACATCATCCTCAACCACGACGCCAGCACCAACGGGCTGATCAACGCGTGGAAAGATATGCGTATGGCGTAGTGATCGCCTTCGGCGATGCGGAGTTTGTCTTGGAACACTGATTACGCTGATTTTGATGATTACTTTGATTTTATTTTTGAAGTTTGATAATAAGTTAAGGGAGA
>NZ_DATMTE010000428.1:0-4190 GCF_035564935.1 Chitinophaga sp.
TCAGCGAAATCATCATAATCCTGAGTCAGACAAAATCCTATGCGAGCTTGATCCGCGGATCGATGAGCGTATAGAGGAGATCCGCCAGTAGGTTAACGATCACGAAGATGCCGGCAGTAAAGAGGATGGCTCCCATTACCACGGGGAAGTCGAATTTGTCCAGGGCATCTACGGTTACCTTGCCGATGCCTTTCCAGCCGAAGATGTATTCTACGAAGAAGGCGCCTGCCAGCAGTTCAGCGAACCAGCCGGTGATGGCGGTGATCACCGGGTTGAGGGCATTGGGTAATGCGTGCCGCCATATCACGGCCTGCCGGGAAAGCCCCTTGGCATAGGCCGTGCGGATATAGTCCTGGTGCAGTACATCCAGCATGGCGCTGCGGGTGAGTTGCACAATGATGGCCAGCGGGCGGATACCCAGCGTGATGGCTGGCAGCACCAGGTTGCGCAGGTTCAGTACCCTGCCCTTGAAAGGATCTACGTCGAACAGGCTGCCGGACATATGGAGGCCGGTATAGTCGCTGAGTACAAACCCAAAAAGATATGCCAGCACGATGCCGGCAAAGAAAGAGGGCGCTGAAATACCGGCCACACTGGCAAATACGGCGCCGGTGTCCATCCAGGTGTTTTGCTTTACGGCAGATAATACCCCCAGTGCAATACCCACAATGGTGGCAAACAGCATAGCGGCTACCGCCAGCAGCAAAGTGCCGGGTAATGCCTCCATTAAAATATCCCACACTTGTTTTTTGCCCTGGTAGGAACGACGGAGATAAGGTGTTTTCAACACCAGGAGCTTATCATTTGATATATGCGCTACCGTTAGATAGTGCAGGTTTTCATCTGCTTCCTGCCGGGTATGGATCCCCACCGGCAGCAGGTCGTTCAGGTAATACAGGAACTGCGTCCCCACCGGCTGGTCGAGATGCAGTTCACGGCGCACGTTTTCCAGGGAGGCTACGTCGGCCCGCTGTCCTAATGTAAGCCGCGCCGGGTCGCCGGGCAGCACATTGAACAGGAAGAACACCAATACTACTACTCCCAGCAGCACCAGCAATCCATACCCGGTTTTACGAAGCAGAAAACGAAGCATACAGCTGATTATGGTATATCATTATAATGCCATTTCCCTTTGATGGTGCCTTTATCGAGCAGGAGCAGCGCAGGATTGCTTCTGCCGGCGGTTTTAATGGCTACGCCATCCATTTGCACAAAAGGAAATTCCAGGCCATGTTGTTGTTTGAAAGCAGCAATTTCCTCTTTGGTGGAAGCGGTTACTCCATATATTACTACTTCCTGGTTCTTCCACTTTTGTTGCAGGGCCTTTATTTTTTCATCCCAGCCGCTGCCGGCCTTTTGGGTATTGAGTACCAGGAAAAGATATACTGGTTTGGTTTCAGACAGGATAGCTTCCGTTTGGTTAACGCCATCCAGGTCGGTAAGGATAAAATCTTTGATAGCCGGTTCTGCATTGCCTTTTTTCACCAGTTTATCTTTCCGGTCTACAAATTTCCAGGTACTGTCGGACCAGGGATAGTTATCGGCTGTAAATTCTTTTTTCTGCCCATCCTTTTCATAAGTGAAGATCATTTCGTACACATCAGGTGTAGCGCCTGGAGGCAGTTTCATTTTCTCGGGGATATTGTTGCCTACTTTATAAGGAAGGCAGTCAAAGAAAGGCAGGTGTTTCAGGGTGTACCACTGAATGCCGAAAGCGAATACGGCGGAGAGCAGCAGTACCAGTCCCGCTGCTTTGAACAGCGGTTGTATACGGTTCCGGTAAAAGAAGATCACGAGGATCATCACCAGCAGGATCACGTCTTTCCAGAAGGTTTCCACTGCAGTGAGCTTGATGCAGTCGCCAAAGCAGCCGCATTCGCGGATAGTGCCGCTGAACAGGGCATAACCTGTGAGGAAGGTGAAAAATATAATGAGCAGCAGCAGCAACACGGAGAAGATACGCATACGGTATCCAACGAGTACGGCTACACCTGCAATAATTTCAAAGGCATTCATGATAATGGAAAATGCCAGGGAATAGGGAGAAAGGAATGTGAGGTGCAGCACCTCGAAAAACTCGTCCATTTTATAGCTGAGTCCTAACGGATCATTCGCTTTAATCAGGCCAGAGAAAATGAATAACACCCCAACGATTATACGTAACAGGTTAAGGATAATCTTCATAAAATAGTTTAATGGTTAAGTGATCCGTGAAGATAAGAACAATCAGGGTTTACCTTTCGTTGAAATTGATGAGCGTAAAGATGCCGGTGGGCGCGCTTTAAATCTATTTCTGAAATTAAACGTCTAAATTCCTAAATTCGGAAATGATTGATTTTCCTTCTTAGATTTGCAGGCAAAATAAAGAATTTCGGGTAAAAGGCCGGAACTATATAAGAAATCAGGATCAAAGTGCCTGCATGCTAACTTCTTAACGCATTCAAATGAAACCACACCATATCCCGGCAACAACATCTTCACCTGTAATAAATTGCAGGGGGCAGTTATTGTCCCTCGCCACGCCTGCTGTAATGGGCATTATAAATGTTACCAGTGATTCTTTTTATGAAGGCAACCGCATGCATGAGCTGCACCAGCTGATGGAGAAGGCAAAGCAACACCTGGAGGAAGGCGCCGCCATCCTGGACCTGGGCGCACAAAGTACCCGCCCCGGTGCTGAAATGGTGGGACCGGAAGAAGAAATTCACCGGTTGATCCCGGCTATACACGCCATCCTGAACAAATACCCCACCGCCATTATTTCTGTAGATACCTGGTATGCGGCCGTAGCAGAGAAGGCAGTACACGCCGGCGCTGCTATTATTAATGATGTAAGCGCGGGTGATATGGATGCAGACATGATCCCGGTTGCCGGAAAACTGCAGGTGCCGTATATTGCAATGCACATGCAGGGTAAACCCGCCACGATGCAGCAAAACCCGCAGTATGAAGATGTGGTGGCCGAAGTGCTCGATTACCTGAAACAAAAACTGGCCGCCTGCCGCGCCGCCGGTATCAGGGACTTTATTGCTGACCCCGGGTTTGGTTTCGGGAAAACGATGGATCATAACTATACCCTGCTGAAAAACCTGCGCCTGTTTTACGACATACTCGGCGTACCGGTATTAACGGGCATTTCCCGTAAATCAATGATCTATAAACTGCTGAACATTACCCCTGCCGAAGCGCTGAACGGCACTACTGTATTAAATACCATTGCGCTGCAACAGGGTACGCATATATTAAGGGTACACGATGTAAAAACCGCTGTGGAAGCGGTAAGGATCATGAAGAAAATGAATGGCTAATTTAATCTTGCAATTTTACAATTATGAAGGAAGTAATACAATTTTATGGAGTTGAGTTTCGATGGCTGGATCTTCTGGACCTGCTGATTGTTATTTTTCTGATCATCCAATTATACCGTTTATTAAAGGGAAGTCTTGCTTTTAATATTTTCGTAGGGCTATTGATGGTATATGCCGCTTATTTTTTGGTAAGGGCGCTGAAGATGCCTATTCTCACCAATATCCTGCAAAACTTTATCAATGTTGGTATCATCGCCATCATTATTATTTTCCAGCCGGAGATCAGGAAGTTCCTGCTGGTGCTGGGTAAAAAAACACCGTTGAGTAAAGACAGTTTTTTAACCAAACTGTTCCTTCCTGATAAGTTTAAGAGTTATAAAGAAGAAGAAAATATTATTAATGAACTGATAGTGGCGGTGAGCCGGATGCAGAGCACTTCTACCGGGGCGTTGATCGTGATTGCCACCACTTATCGTTTGAAATTTGATTCTGCGTCCAGCATTCCTATCGACGGGAACGTGAGTGCGAAGCTGATAGAAAGTATTTTTGAGAAGCACAGTCCCCTGCACGATGGTGCGCTGATCATTGTGGGCAACAAGATCCTGGCTGCAAAAGTGATCCTGCCGGTTTCTGAGAATCCTAACCTGCCCACCCGTATAGGGTTGCGTCACCGGTCGGCGGTAGGCATTACGGAGCACAGCGACAACCTGGCGATCATTGTTTCTGAGGAAAGAGGCTCCGTATCATATGCCATGGATGGGATACTTACCCAGGATGTGACGCTGGAAGACCTGAAGGTGAAATTATATGAGGTGTTGATAGATGGATACTCCTGATAAATATGCTGTATTATAAAAGAACGCCCCCTGTCAAGTGACAGGG
>NZ_DATMTE010000429.1:0-2670 GCF_035564935.1 Chitinophaga sp.
ATTTTCCGATGGTATTAGCGCTGTGTCCGGAGCTGCAATTTTCATTTGGTATGGTTTTTAAACATTTACTGTTCATCAACTATTACTTTTAAAACCATTTTATGATACATCAACTTACAAATACCACGTCCAAACAAAAGCTCCTCATTATTGAAGACGAAGGAGAGATGTGCCTGCTGATCAATTTACTGCTGGATGGTAAAGAGATGGAGATAGAACATGTACCAACCATTTCCGATGCTGTGGAATATTTTCAACAGCACCCGCCAGCCATCGTATTGCTTGATAACCGGCTGCCCGATGGGTTTGGATTGGATTTCATCAGTTATATCCGGGAGAAATATCCTGCTACCAAAATAATTATGATTTCCGGGATGGATGCGGCCGCAAAGGATGTGGCACTGGCCAATGGGGCACACCTTTTCCTGGAGAAACCTTTTAACAGAACAACATTATACAGCGCTATAGAACAATTGCTGGATTAAACTTAGTTCACCCGGCGCCGTTTCATCCCGGCGCCGGGTGAATAACCCCACCTACTTTTTGGTAGGCGCTTGTTTTGCATCTTCCCTCCTGTTAACTTGGCTGCTTAATTATTATCTTTAAAATAATCAAGCAACCTGATAATGACTTCAGAAAAAAAGATCCCCACTTTATACGAATGGGCAGGCGGTATGCCTGTATTTGAAAAGCTGATGTATGCCTTTTACGATAAGGTGTTACAGGATGAATTATTAGCGCCCGTATTCCGGCATATGTCGCCACAGCACCAGCTGCATGTAGCCCATTTTATCGCCGAAGTTTTCGGTGGCCCGAAAATGTACAGTGAAGATGACAACGGTTCACATTTCACCATGATCCAAAAGCACCTGGGCAGGCATCTTACAGAGCAACACCGGAAAAGATGGGTAGCGCTGCTGCTTGAAACTGCCGACACCTTGCAGCTGCCGGATGATCCGGAATTTAGATCGGCCTTTGTGGCATATATTGAATGGGGCACACGTATCGCAGTGATCAACTCCCAGGATGGAGAAGCGCCCATGAAGCCGGATGAGCCCATGCCGAAATGGGGATGGGGAGAGCCTGGCGGGCCTTATATTCCGTAGCGGATCAGGGCCTTCCGCTACCCTTTTCCCACTCTTTTCTCACGTTTATGAGCATTACCAGGTAAGGTATTTCCAATATCAGCCAGAAAATATTTGTTACCACTACCACCAGGTTCATGCCGCCGTAAGAAACGGTGATATAAGCCGTATAGCACCAGGCAAGTATGGAAATGGCGGTAGCTGCCAGGGCTAAAATGATCGCATACTTTTTTTCCAGGACGATCAAAAGATTGGGAAGAAATCTCAGCAGCGGAAAAAATATCACCGAAGCAATAGAAAAAAGTGTTACTGTATTTAATTCTTTCCAATCATATACACCGGGATGCGCCCTATATACCATATAGCTGCTCAGCACTGAAAAAGCAGACAATGCCAGGTAGAGATATGCGTATATTTTCAGTGCCAGGGGAATCAGGTGCCAGCGCCGCACCCCGGGTCCTTCGGGGAAGTCTTTTTCGAAAATGGACGATGTGTTGTTGGTCATAGGGAATAAATTTATTTTCTGCAGTTTACCTGCGGGCAATGAGGATAAGGTCTGTTGTGTTGCTTCCGTCGGCGGCAGGATATTGCTCCCGCTGAAGAGCTATCAACTCAAACCCGTTTTCCTTCAAAGCGTTTTCCAGGTAACCGGCCTCGTGATAGTACATATAAAACTCATCGTTCCCATCTGTGTGGAAGAAACCGGACTTTGCATATTCATCTTCCATAGTACTGATATAAAGTACGCCGCCGGGCGTGAGCAAACCGGCAGCATCTGCAATCAGTTTTTCTGCTCCTTCCCTGCTGAGATAGGGCAGGCAAAACCCGCACATGATCCCCTCAAAGGTTTTACCCAGCCGGGAAATATCCCTGGCATCCATCAGTTGGAATGCCGCCTGCGGATTATTGGTGTGGGCCAGCTCCAGCATGTTAGGCGCCAGGTCGATACCAAGCAGGTGAAAATCCGGCCGTTGCTGTAACAGGTACCGGGTAATATTGCCGGGGCCACAGGCTATTTCCAGCACAGCAGCCCCCTGTTCCGGAATGCTGTTACAAAACAAATCGAAAGATGCATGATAACGCGACACATCCATGTGTCTTTCCTGGTACAGGGTGGCGCGTTTATCAAAAAGACTGATGACCTGCTGCAGTTTATCCATAGTGGAAGGATTAGGTACCAAATATAAGGAATTGTTACTCCGTAAGGCCATTGGGATCCATGGTAAGCGCCTCGCTCATATAATCCAGGAACGGGCGCATGGCCTTAAATGTAAGATTAGCTTCTTTCAGGAAGTTATCGCTTAATACTTCTTTATCGGTAAATTTTCTTACCAGCACAAATTGTTTGTAGCGTAACAGGTCGATGGCTTCATGATCTACCGGGTAGCCTTTGGGCATTTTTTTCAGTTGTTCCCCTTCAATTGCTTTAAAATAAGTTTTGAAAGATTTACTATTTAAGATCTTTCTCAGGGGTGCGGGATCAAACGCGATCTCTTCCCGGATGCGCTTCAGGTCTTCCGGAACCGGCGCCCAGAAGCCGCCGGCCACAAAGCTGTTGCCCTGCTCTATATGAAAATAATACCCG
>NZ_DATMTE010000430.1:0-1556 GCF_035564935.1 Chitinophaga sp.
ATACACCGGTTCATCTTTGGTGCAGGAAACTGCAAGCAGTAAGAACAGGAAGCCCAGCAAACGTTGTAAATATTTCGGTTCCATATTGGAGGGATTTAAGGGATAAGTACCTGGTTAATGATGTGGATCACGCCATTACCAACGGGTATGTTGGCATTGTTTGAAGCGGGCGAGTATTGGGAAGGCACTGCTATTCCTGCAGGCTGACCATCATTGCCGGCGCCCAGGAAAGTGATCCCTTTGAATTGCGCGGGATTGCCTCCTATCACAAGTTTAGCGCCGTTCAACGTGGTAATGCCTTCCGAAGCCGCGCTGGCATAATGGTATAGGTCTCCTTCAAAGTACCGTCCCCTGATAATATGATATTGCAGCAGGGTTGCCAGCTTTACAGGATCTGCATTTAATATACCATCCAGGGTACTGAGATCAAGACCATCAATGGCGGCCTGCGTAAAAGCGGTGTTGGAGGGCGCCAACACGGTATATTCATCTTTACCTGAAAGCAATTCTGTAAGGCCGGCCCGTTGCATAGCGGCAGCAAATAAAGCAGTGGTGGTATCACTGCGCAATGCCGAAGCGGAGGTGCTGTATAGCTCCGGGTTCAGTAACTGGGGCAGTACCTGGATTAAACCGTTTGATGCTGCATTATCCCGGCTAACCAATCTGAAACCGTTTACCGTTGCTATCGTATCGCCGGCTTCTGCAAATGTTTTTATATAAACGCTGCCACCGCCAATCGTTTTATATGCCTGCGAGGTATTTAAGGGAAGGCTGCCCAGGGTTACGCGCTGCGGGATCACCGTATAACGCATTGCCTCCCTGAGCCAACCGGGCGTAAAGAACTGGAAGCTATATGCGTTTGTGGGATAACTGATTCCCTGCAGGCTGAAAGCATTATTATTGGGCGCCAGGACCGTATAGGGCCCTTGTTTGGCCAGTGTGTCCAGCAGGCCGCCCATATTAAAACCGGCATATAATACGCCGAAACTGAAGTTGTCGTTCAATACAAAGCTGATGGTACTGCCGTCTTTTCCCGCATTGGGAGCGGAAGCGTCTTCCTTGCCGCAGCCTGTGATCCCCAGTGTCAGAAGCAGGATAAAGCTCAACTGCCGGCGTAAACTGTTCTCAATAGTCATAGCTGCTTATTTTACAATGGGATAAAAAAGTTTGTTGATCTTGAACAATGAACCGTTTGCCGCTATGTAAGATGCATTACGCGGCAAGGGATAGGATGGTGCAGCAGGGCCGCCATAGCTCACCCGCGCTTCCCCGCTTACATCAGAAAAACTGAGCGGCAGGCTATATCTTACAACGGCTTCAGCGATATTGCCTGAACCTGCCGCATAGGTATTCAGCTTACCATTATTGAATGCAGGATTTAGCAGGTCATTATAAAAGATCCTTATGGTGCTGCCGGTATTATAAAAACTGCCGGCAACCGGCCCGTTAAATATGATATGCCGTTTGAGCACGGTATCCAGCGGCGAAAAATAGAAGGTTATAAAATCGTTAAGATCAAGTCCTATATAAGTGCTGGTAGCATAAGCCCGGAGATC
>NZ_DATMTE010000431.1:0-5964 GCF_035564935.1 Chitinophaga sp.
GGCGTATCAAAAGTTTTGATACACCCTCTTCTTATATCGTCTTCTCCTTAAAATTTAAACCCGAAGGTTATATAAGGCACTGTTTCTTCTTTGGAATGTCCTACCACCGCGGTGATGATCAACGCATTGATAGGCGCTATATAAACGCCGCCACCATATCCGTCGTGCCACACATGGGAGGTTTCATTTTCCCTCCATACACGGCCCACATCATTAAAGGCAATAAGACCAACACCGGCAGGCAGGATATATGTTTTCAGGTCAAATAATTTCACGCGTATTTCCGTATTGTTATACACATTGGCATCGCCGGCAAAGCGGTAGTTGCGGTAGCCGCGAAGGTTTTGCACGCCACCTACCGTAAGCGCCTGGAAGTATTCATAATTGCCCCATAATTTACCGCCACCAAAACGGCTTACTATCACAAAGTTGGCAGGGATACGGAAACTCATGTAGAGGCTCAGATCCGACTGCAGTGATGTGGTGTTATAGCTGTTGCTGTTCACACCAAAGTTGCCGGCATAAGTGGTGGTCCACAGGATGCCGCGGGTAGGAATGATCTTGTTGTTACGGGTATCAATGGTGGCTACTATTTTACCACCGGCATATGCCTTATTGGCGTAGATACCGGCGGAATCCAGACCGTTGTTTTTAAAATCGGTGATGAAACGGTTATCGTTTTCCCCTTTATTAAAAGCATAATTATTGAAAGTAGGACCATACGCAATGGTCATGTGGTTACCCACACTTGTTCTCAGCAATGCTTCTGCGGTATAAAAATTATACCTTGCCCGATACCAGGAAATGGTTTTATTATTTGATTTATCGAACACTGTTTCATTTCCATAACCGAAAAAGTTAATGGTATTGTTTGGCGCCTTTGCCCTGGCGAACAACAGCAGGTCTGATTTCCCGATCACGTCTGTATATTCTCCTTCATAGCGGAAGTTCCAGGCGCGTGTAGCCAGCGCATGTGTAGCGGTGAACAGGTGTTTGGTGGAAAACGGCTCCCGGCGCCAGGCATGGCGGGTAACGGACAACCCTAAACCGAGTAAAAGACCATCGTCGCGGTTGTAGCCACCGGCCAGTAAAGGCATTGCTTTTTCATACTGGAAGGCATTGCGGTTGTATTTGATATTGGCCGGATCGTTCGACAGGCGGCGCTGTTCGTTACCCGTGAGCGCAAAGGTATCTTTACCGGTACGCTGATCGTATATGCGTACCCGTTTGCCTGCCTTTACCGTGGTGCTGTCCATGTAAGTATCTGCTTCCTTGCCACCTACCAGGCGGATACGAATCGGGGTTGCATGATCGCCTTTTACCACGAAACGGTCGTTGCCACCCATGCCATATACATTTACTTCTTTGGTAACGGAGGGATCGAAAGTACGGGAGTAGATGTTTTGCTGAACGGCTCCTTTCTTGCTGATCTTAAAGATATCCAGCGCTACCTTACCTCCAGCCTGCTTTTCAACGGTGATAAGCTCATTCTTTTCTGTGGCCGGTACATCAACGCCCTTGGCGAGGAAGCGGTAATATTTGAGGGTGTTCTTTTCCAGGATGTTGCGGCGGGCAGATAATTTCTCGATCATCATTGGGCCTACCAGCGACTGGATAGTATCGGGAAAAGCTTTTACAGCAGCGTCTATCACGCTATCGGTCATCTTCTTTAATAACTTATCTGTTTGTTTCTTCCAGTCGCTTTCATCCATTTCATTAAGGAAAGAGCGGTCGAAATAGCGGGTGCTGAAGTTAAAGCCGTTGATATCCGGGATATCTTTACGGAAGCCTTGTATAGCCGGCATGAACCAGGGACGGGCCGCCATACGGGGAATAAAACCACCGTTGAGGAAAAATGCCTGGTCGCGGTCGCGCGGCACCGGGTAGTAATATTCCTCTCCTTTATGTTTTTCTTTATACCAGCGCCACTGGTCGTCGTGACGATCGAAATCCATGATGTACATATCGAAGATGCGTGCGCGGAGCACGGATTTCTGGTCGATGTGTACGTCATTATCACCCCATACCTTCGCCAATACCTTTGGAGTGTTGTATGTTTTATCGTTGCTGCCGGTAACGGGTTCCCTTTCTTCGAAGAGGAACACTTCGTTGCCATAGTCATTTGCATAGATGCCGAGGGAGCTATCTGCCGGCAGGTATACAAAAGTAGGATTGGTATGCGGTACACCGGCGGCTTCGGCCAATACACTTACAGCCAGCGGGGCGTAAGGGTTGGCGGCGGAGATCTGGTCCTGCACTACTTCGCGGGCAATAGTTTCCCTCAGCAATTCAGGAATAGCTGCCAGCGGGAATTTTTTCAGGGAGCGCATGGCCCATTCGGTGCCGGTACTATCTTCCAGGCGAAGTGAATGCGTTTGTTTTCCACCGCCCCGTTGCAGGATCTTCAGGCCGCCTTTGGCTGTTTTCAGGTCCAGCACCGGGAAGTTCAGCGGTGTAGCCCAAACTTTGCGATAGTTTTCGCCCAGTAATTTTTTATGAAAATTAGAGACGTGGATATATTGGGTATCGGCAGCCACCTTTATAGCCGGCGGCAATGATGCCGGCGGATGATAAGCAAGCGCCTGTTGCGGGATATCCTGCAGGCGGAACAGGGTGTTGGTGAACACCGGTTGTGCGCCGTTGTCTGCAATATAATATTGTACCCGCACGGTGCTATCGGACATCAGTTCAATAGCGCTGAACCCGTTGGCGGTGCTGGCGAACAATGATTTCGGGCCTTTCTTTACCCGGTTGTTTTTTGCGCCGCTGCCGCTTACCACGTAGGCGTTCTGCTTATCTTTTATGAGCTGGAGCGTGTGATCATGACCGGAAACAAATACCACGGGGCCATGCGGCTTCAGGGCTGTTTCCACCCCTTTGATCATTTGCTGGTATTTAGGATTCGGAATATCTTCCGGGGTACCGAAAACGCCACGGGCAATGGGATAGATAGAGCCTATTACCGGCAGCGGTACAAACAGCGCCGGGCGAAGGTCTGTAAGCGGGAAGATATGTTGCTTGATGGTATAATAGCCGCCATGAATACCATAGCTGCGGAAAGGATGATGGGTAGCAAATATGATCAGCTTGTTGCGGTTCATAGCAACTATTTCCGACAGCCTGTTAAGCACTTCGTCGTTGTCTTTACAATCGCAGGACGATTCAATGCCCGGTTTCTGATAAGGGAACACCCACCATTCACTGTCCATGATGATGAGGGTAATATTATCGGAGATCTTTACTTCCGTGGGGCCGGGACAGCCTTCTTTGGGTTCAAAGTGTACATTGTCCAGGTGCTGGGAATCCACGTATTGCTGCTGGTTACGGATAATGTCCCATCCATCGGGTTTGCTTTTGTCCCAGTCGTGGTTACCGGGAATGATATATCCCTGCGCATTGGTACCGCGTACCAGGTTGATCTGGTAATCGATGATTTCCTTTGCTATGGGGAACTTCCTGCTGGCCGAGTCGGGTAACCCTCTCGGGTATACGTTATCGCCCAGGAACAGGATGGTATTGCGGTTGTCTTGCAGGTTGAAGGTGTTGCGGACGGCGTCCACTACGGAGTTTTTGCCGTTGTCGTGCAGTTCCCCGGCGTCGCCGATAAGGATCACGCGTTTCACTACCTGTGGCGACTGGCTGTAGCCGGTAGTGCAGGCGAAGATGAGTAAGGCAATATAGATTATGGCTGATCTGATCATCTGGACTTGTAACTAAATTTAAGAATATTGGCGGAACCGTCGTAGCCGCCTTCATTGGAAATATACATATCGCCATTTGGGGCAAAGGCCAGGCCTTCCGGCTGGAGGAACAGGCGGTGTTTAAGGTTGTAGGCTTCCTGTACGTGGCCCTGCAGATCGGCTATTACGAGCAGGCCGTTTACAGAGGCAACGATATACAGTCTTTTTTCGATGGGATGAACGGCTGCCGCCGATGGTTTAAAGAAGCGCATATCCGATCCGGCCAGGCTGGCAATTTCCTGGTTACTGAACCGGTAGATGGCGGCGGTATCGAATGTTTTCGTAGCCAGGTTGAAGCGGTAGGCGCTGGTAACGCCCAGCTTTTTATCATCTTCACAGTTTTTGCAGATCATCACAATGCCATTACTTCCGCGGTCGTAGTAAGTGGTTTCAAATTCCTTCTTTCCCTGCTTTTCCATTTTGTAATAATCGCTGTATATGCTGTCGGTAAACAGGCCATGTACCTGAAACAGGGAGCCGTTACTTTTCAGTACAAACCAGCCGCTATCGGTATGGCATATATCTTCATAGTCCCCGTTTTTTGCAAATTTGAAGTGGGGATATGGTTCTTTGGCCAATACATCCACCTGGTAAATGCGGCCTTCCTCATCGTTGATGGCCATAATGCGGTGTTCATCGGGGAATAATTCGATACCGGAAATTTCCTGCATGGATTCCCTTACCCGGTAGCGTACCGGTTCTTTCAGGTCATAACCTTTGGGCGAAGCATATACTTTTTGTTCCCTGTCGCTCAGATTACATGACAGTAAGAAAAGGAGAAAGATTAACCCGATCCGGACATCCATAGTGTAACTTTATAGCATAAATTTAACTCAAAAATGCAGTAACTTAGGTTCAATTTGCGATTTGTAATACGCGAAATGGCGAACATACCGTTATTAGTACCATAAAGTGCAAAGTAATAAAACGTATTTCGCAGTTCCTTATCTTAATTTTCGTCTTCCTTATGCAAAACAATGCTATTATAGATGCAGCCCGGGACTATGTGATGGCCCAGTATCAGCAACACCCGCGCCCTAACCTGGTTTATCATAATCTCGTACATACACAACAGGTAGTGCAGGCTGCCGGGCAAATTGCGGCCCATTACCGTTTGCAGGACGACGAATTAGCAGCAGTGTATGTAGCCGCCTGGTTCCATGACGCCGGCTACCTGCTTGGCGAAGGCAGCGCCCATGAAGAAAACGGCGCCAAAGAGGCCCTGCAGTTCTTACAGCAACAACAGGCGCCTGAAAATGTTCAGTTGATGGTAAAAGGCGCTATCCTGGCCACCAAAATGCCACAGTCGCCCAATACCCTCGTGGAACAGATTGTTTGTGACGCGGACCTTTCCCATCTTGGCTCCAAAGAATTTACCGACCGGAACAAGTTATTGCGGCAGGAAATGGAACTTACCTACCAGGTAGATATTCCCGGCATCAAATGGCTAACCAATAATATCAAGTTCCTGACGGAGCATCATTACTGGACCGATTACGCTCAAACCCTGTTCAAACAACAGAAAGACGATAACCTGGAAAAGCTGAAAAAGAAACTGGAGAAGAAAACAAAGGAAGCCGGCGAAGAACATCTTACTTCCGTTGCCGCTACAGCTGTTACACCAGGTACCGAAGGCGCTCCTGCTACCGCCACAGAGAAAAAGAAAAAAGACAAGGACAAAGGGAAAGGAAGCAAATCGGAACGTGGCGTGGAAACCATGTTCAGGACCACCTCCACCAATCATATCAGGCTCAGCTCCATGGCCGACAGCAAAGCACATATCATGATTTCGGTAAATTCCATTATCATATCAGTGATATTGAGCGTGCTTGTAAGGCGGCTGGAAGATTATCCCAATATGGTGATCCCTTCCATTATTTTCCTGTTCACCGCAGTGCTCACCGTGATCTTTTCCGTACTGGCTACCCGTCCTAATGTAACCAGCGGTATTTTTACCAAAGCAGATATTGAAAAGAAAGATGCCAACCTTTTGTTTTTTGGTAATTTTTATAAGATGCACCTGGAAGAATACCAATGGGGAATCAGGCAGATGATGGATGATTCAGACTTCCTGTACAGCAGTATGACAAGAGACATTTATTACCTCGGCGTAGTGCTGGGGCATAAATATAAGCTGCTGCGTATCTCTTATAATATTTTCATGTTTGGCCTGATCATTTCAGTATTCGCTTTCCTGATCGCAGCCATTTTTTTCCCGGCAAAA
>NZ_DATMTE010000432.1:0-1837 GCF_035564935.1 Chitinophaga sp.
CGTAAGAGAGTATTTCCACCCAGTCAACCCGCAGGGATAAGCCTTCTTCATTGGGTTTATCCTGGAAAAGGGCAGCGCTGGCGCCATCTGATAACATCCAGCGGAGGAAGTCCTTTTCAAAGGCGATGATGGGATTTTCGTCGAGACTTTTCAGGTTCTCCGCTTCCGGCTGGAATTTCTGCGCCAGCATCCAGGCGGAGAACTTTTCAGAACCGGTGCTTACTGCATTGGAAGTATTACCACAACGGATAGACATCCAGGCATATTTAAACGCCTGCATCCCTGCGGCACAAGCGCCTGTAGCTGCAATCAGCTCTACCGGCTGGCATTTCAGGATACCATGCACCATGGCGGCATGATTGGGTAACAACTGATCCGGAGAAGTAGTGCCGCAGGCCAGTAATTGTAATTTGCTAATGGGGAACTGCTCATCGAATAATTGCGATACAGCTGTTGCTGTCATTTCCGCATTGGAATGGGTGGATTTCCCTTCCTTGTCCAAAGAGTAGTAACGGGTTTTGATTTTATTGTTACCAAGTATCTTCAAACGCGCACGGGAAGCCTTTCCATCTACCATGCCGAGAATGCTCTCCATTTCATCATTTTCTACAGGCGTGTTAGGTAAAAATTTAGACAGCCTGGTAATATAAACTTCCTTCATTTGAATTTATTCGTCTTTTAAGGCTACATGTAAAACCTGGTCAGAACTGTCTTGCCTTACCAGCCAGCTCACAGTGAAATATATTTTAATTTAGTATGCGTTATACACAGACGTAAATATAGAACTCTAATTGGAATTACAAGTATCACGCCACTGCCCGGGGGGTGCTTTGTACTGGCATTACACCAGCCTTTGACATGCCCTTAAGGTGGACTTGATACGCTTTTATCTCAGGGAAACACCCTTGTAATAGTCTACTTCGCGGCGCAACTTAGCTTTTTTCAGATTCAACTGTATAATAGAAGTGACCAGGGAGATGGGTGTTAAAACAAAGATCCCTGCCAGCAGCAAGGCCCGGTACATGGACACACGTCCCTGACGGGAAGCCGCGCCGGGGCCACCCTTTGCGCTGATAAATTTAGCCCAGAAACGGAAAGCCCTGATACCTTTATTTTCGAGAACTACCAGGTTGGGAAGCAGTTCTACAGCATCGAGCGACAATAACTCCGTATGTAATGTATCCCATTTGTTGCTTTGCAGTGCGGTAGCTATGGGTCCGGCAAACCGGCCGGAGGTAACGATCTCGTTTTCCTGTACTCCTGCCTGTGGCAAAAAGCGGGTAGCCTCTTTTTTTCCTTTAAAAGCCCAGCGAAGAATGGTGATCACGGAAATAAGATTGGGCGATTTATCTACCAGCACAATATTTCCAACAAGGGTACTGCCCGCCTGCTGCAGGTAGTTTTTTACCCTTTCCTGTGCGTTCAGCCACATATTACGGCTACCCAGCAGTGTAATTACCTTTTTACCCTTCAATAACTGTTTGGCGGCTTCACTTTGCAGGAAAGCAGCAGTTGGCTGTGAGGGAGAAAGGAACCAGGGCTGATAAGCAAGGATCACCAGGTCGAAATGCGCATTCACATCCACTTTCAGCGGTTCAATGCCACGGGGGGTGGATTGAACGGTTTCCGGCATAGTGTCGTAAAATTGTTGCTTTCCCCATGGAAAAGGGAAAGGTGTTACAGGCACCAGTTGTTCAAAAGTAACATCGGCTTTGCCTTCCAGCGGGGCCAGCACATGATCAATAATCCTTTTCAATTGCCCTGTTTGTGTATAATATACCACCAGGATCTTCGGTCTTTCGTTCATAAAAGGAATAGGAGTTCAACAATTCAAACC
>NZ_DATMTE010000433.1:0-16285 GCF_035564935.1 Chitinophaga sp.
AACACACGAAGAACAAACAAGCAGATGGCAGGAAAACAGGTATCGGCCAATGGGTGAGCTGATCAGGGGTATATTCTTTATTCTCTTTGGTTTGTTCGCAATTTTCGCGGAGAAACTGGGATTTGGCGAATTTAGGTTATCCCAGCAGATGATGAGTATTGTTGGTGCGGTTTTGATAGTCTACGGCCTCTTTAGGGTTTATAACGGAGTGAGAAAACTTTTTTTTAACAGGAACTAAAGAGGTGTGATATGTTTTTCAGATTAGAAAGAATGAATGCTGTATATTTAGCAGCTATTATAATGATGATGGCCGCATGCGGCCCTAATCCAAATGCGAAAAAACTGGATACAGCCACAGAAGGCACCATCCGTATCAGCGTGGATGAAACATACAAACCGCTGATTGATTCGGAAATAAAGGTTTTTGAATCGCTGTATCCGAAAGCGCATATCATCCCTACCTATAAACCGGAGGCTGATTGCTTTAAAGATCTTTTAAATGATAGTGCCCGTTTGGTAATCGTTACCCGCGATTTCAACCAGCAGGAACGCGACTATTTCAAGCAGATTAAAATTACGCCTAACAGCCTTTTACTTGCCTGGGACGCACTTGCGCTGGTGGTAAATAAAAGTAATCCTGATTCTGTATTGAATATGGAACAGGTAAGGGGGATCATGGATGGCACCAACAACGAAAGGAAATGGCAGCTGGTGTTTGATAATGCCAACTCAAGCACCGTGCGGTATATCATGGATTCCATCAATAAGGGTAAGCCTTTGCCAACCAATACAATGGCTGCAAAAACAAACCCTGAAGTGGTGGATTACGTAACAAAAAACAAGGACGCGATTGGTGTAATAGGTGTTAGCTGGATCTCCGATCCTAACGATTCATTGTCAATGGCTTTTACACGTGAAGTATCTGTAGTAAGACTGAGGGCAGACAATGGTTCAGAATTTGTTAAGCCATACCAGGCCTATATTGGTATTGGCACCTATCCTTTAAAACGCGGCTTCTTTTATTGCCTGAAAGAACCATATCATGGTCTTGGCAGTGGATTTGCCACTTTTCTTGGTAGTTATGAAGGACAGCTAGTAATGAAGCAGTTCCGGCTATTCCCGGCGAGATTAAATGTAGTATTCAGGGAAGCCAACCTAAAGTAGAAGAAAAACACAACTAAAACTAAAAAACCAGATTGCATGAACAAACGGAAAAGTTTAATCGTAGCATTGCTTTGCGCCGCCTCAAGCGGTGTGATGGCCCAATCTGTGGAGGACGGACTTAAAGACCTGTATTATGGTAAGTACCTGTCTGCCAAACAGAATTTAGAGAAAGTGATCGCAGCAAAGCCTACGGAAGACAAAGCGTATTATTACCTCGGTATAGCCCAGCTTGGGTTGGAGGATGTTGCCGGTGCAACAGCCACTTTCCAGAAGGGTTTGCAGGCGGTTCCCACCTCTGCTTTACTGCAGGCCGGTATGGGACGCATTGACCTGCTCAAGGGAGATGCCGCTGCCGCTAAAGCCAAGTTTGAAGGCGCCAGCACTGCCACACAGGGCCGCGATGGTGATGTTGCCCGCGCTATTGCAGATGCCAACAGCGAAATCAAAGGTGGCGACCGTGCATATGCACTCACTGTAATGGAAAAGCTCCTGAACAATGAGGGCCGTAAGAGAAAAGAACAATACACGCCAACTGCAGCCGACTATATTGAACTGGGAGATGCTTACCGCTTCCTGGGTGGTGAAAATGGTGGTAAAGCCATCACTACCTATGAAAAAGCGCTTGAGCTGGATCCTAACAATGCTGAAGCCGTAATGAAACAAGGTTTGGTGAATTACAACGCCAGGCTGAAAGCAGAAGCAGTAGCAGATTATACCAAGGCTACCAATATGGACCCTAACTATGGTCCGGCTTTTTATGAACTGTTTAGTTTTTATATCGTTCCTAAAAAGGATCAGTTATCCTGGGATAACGCAGCGCAGTACCTGGAAAAATATATGGCTGTTGCAGATCCGGCAGATAAAGTGAAGAACCAGTACCTGAGCGCATACATTTCTTTCTTTAAGAAAGATTATGACAATGCTATCAGCAAAGGTCAGGCTGCACTGGGAGGCGCCAACGAGTTTTATCAGAATAAACTGAGCCTGCTTATAGGTGATTCATACCTGCAAAAAGGCGATTCACTGAATGCTCAGAAGGTGATGGACGAATACGCAGCAAAAGTAGGCGAAAGCAAACTGGATTCTGCGGATTATAAATTGCTGGGAGCTATCTATATGAAGCTGAAATCTTCTGACTCAGCTACCCAGGAAGGTTATACTACCAAAGCACTGGGTTACCTGGAAAAATATTCAAACTCCATCACTGCAAAAGATCCTGAAACATTCCTCCAGATCGCTGAACAGCTGAAAGCAGCTAAAAAATACACTAACGCTGCTGAGTGGTATGAAAAGGCGAATGAACTCAGCATTGCCAATAAGGAACAACTACAGGCCATCGATTACTTCAACGTTGGTATCAACTATTTTTACGGGGCAGTAACCGTGAATCCGTATGATACTGTATTGCTGAACAAAGCAGATGCCGCTTTCCAGAAGGTAATCGAAGTAAAACCAGACCTGGGAACAGGTTACTACTGGAGAGGACAGAGCAATTTTGCAAAAGATCCGCAGGCACAGGCCGGTGTGGCCAAGCCTTTCTATGACAAATACATAGAAATGTCAGAAAGCGATCCTGCAAAAAATAAATCTACACTTACCAGGGCTTATGTATACGAGCTGTTGTACTACTACTTTAAGGAAGATAAGCCTAACATCAAGGTTTATTCCGATAAACTGGCAGCTGTAGATCCAGGTAACGTTACATTGAAGGAAATTACCGAAAACATGGCTGCCCGCGAAAAAGCCGCCGCTAAACCAGCTGCTAAGCAGGGTCAGAACAAGAAATAAGGATTATTTGCATATAATTGCTAGAAAACCTCCTGTACCCACAGGAGGTTTTTTAGTTTCCGTTTGGTGAAAAAAGATAATATTTTAACTCTTAATAGATTTGATAATTGGTCAACTTACAGTATTTTTGCGCATTCGGACAATGTTTTTATCGGGAAGCTTATGTATACAGAAACTGTATTTTTGTCAGCAACGACTACTCCTTTTAGCTATTTCCCTATAGTACTGCAATTAATTGCTGCTTTAGGTTTCGTTGGGATCACGATGTTAGCTACTCACTTTTTAGGTCCTAAACGCAAAACCAGCGACAAGCTTATTAACTTTGAAAGTGGTATCGAGCAAAAAGGCAACGCCCGCCAGCCGGTAGCCATCAAGTACTTTCTGACCGCTATTCTTTTCGTGTTATTTGATGTGGAAGTGATCTTTTTCTACCCTTATGCGGTTAATTTCAGGGAATTGGGATGGGAAGGCTTTACAGCTGTGCTGATGTTTGTGGGCTTCTTTTTGTGTGGGTTTATCTACATTACAAAGAAGGGTGCACTGAAATGGGAAGATTAATTAACTCTTTAAATTAAAACCAATGGCTCGTCCGGTTCAATATAATAATAAGGTGAAGATGGTGGAAATCCCCGAGGGATATTCCGGTGAAGGGTTTTATGCCACCTCTTTTGACAAGGTGATAGGTTTGGCGCGTAAAAATTCCATCTGGCCGTTACCATTTGCCACTTCCTGCTGTGGTATCGAGTTTATGGCTACTATGGCTGCCACTTACGATATGGCCCGTTTCGGGGCTGAACGTATGGCCTTTACGCCACGCCAGTGCGATTTGCTGATGGTAATGGGTACCATTTCCAAAAAAATGGGGCCTATTGTACGCCAGGTATACCTGCAAATGGCAGAACCACGCTGGGTAATGGCAGTAGGCGCCTGCGCTTCCAGCGGTGGTATATTTGATACCTATTCTGTATTACAGGGGATCGACCAGGTGATCCCGGTAGATGTATATGTGCCAGGATGCCCTCCAAGACCGGAAGGTATCATCGATGGTTTCATGAAAATACAAGCCCTGGTAGGCCAGGAAAGTCTCCGCCGCCGCAATTCCGACAGGTATAAAGAACTGATGGAGTCTTACGGTATCAAGTAAGGAGAGGGGAATGGTTAATTGTAAATCGTAAATTTCAAATTGTTAATGTCTTTAACAAACGAACGCATACAGCAACGCCTGACGGAAAAGTTTGGAGATGTGCTAACCGGCTTTGAAGAGCCGTTTGGGCTGCTTACCCTCACCGCACAGAAAGATTATAACCTGAAAGTAATGCAATTCCTGTTTGATGATGAGGAGTTGCGTTTTCGTTTTTTAACGGATATCACTGCCGTGCATTATCCTGAACGGAAAAACGAAGAACTGGCAGTAGTATATCACCTGCATAACCTGCAGGATAATATCAGGCTCCGTCTGAAAGTTTTTGCACCTGTAGCCAAACCAGACGTTTTTACAGCTACCAAACTGTATGAATCCGCCAACTGGATGGAAAGGGAAACTTACGATTTCTTCGGGATCAACTTTGTAGGGCATCCTAACCTGATCCGTGTACTGAATGTAGACGAAATGACCTATTTCCCCATGAGAAAGGAATTTCCGCTGGAAGACTCCATGCGCATCGATAAAGATGATGAGATGTTTGGAAGGGGAGGAAATCTTTAATACAACGAGGTTATGTTAGATCAGAAACAACATATAAAACTGCCGGAAGGCTCTATAGAAAAAGATACGCAAACGCTTAACCTGGGACCTACGCACCCGGCCACGCATGGCGTATTTCAAAACATTCTGGAAATCGATGGCGAACGTATTGTAAGCGCTGTTTCTACCGTAGGGTATATTCACCGCGCGTTTGAAAAGATCGCCGAACGCCGCCCTTATTACCAGATCACACCGCTCACCGACCGGCTGAACTACTGCTCCGCCCCCATCAATAATATGGGCTGGCTGCTCACGGTAGAAAAGCTCCTTGGCATTGAAACGCCTAAAAGAGTAGATTACCTGCGCGTAATCATCATGGAACTGGCACGTATTGCAGATCACCTGATCTGTAGCTCCGTAATGGGAGTTGATACCGGCGCTTTAACCGGTTTCGTATACGTAATGACCTACCGCGAACTGATCTACGAAATTTATGAAGAGATCTGCGGCTCCCGTCTTACCACCAACATCGGCCGTATTGGCGGATTTGAAAGGAATTTCACCCCCGCAGCTTTTGCAAAAATAGAACGCTTTCTCAACGAATATCCTGCTGTACTGAAAGAGTTTGAAACCCTGCTCACCCGCAACCGTATTTTCATGGAACGTACGCAGGGGGTAGGCGCTATCTCCGCAGAAAGAGCGCTCAGCTACGGTTTCACCGGTCCTAACCTGCGTGCAGCGGGCGTGGATTACGACGTGCGTGTAGCCAATCCTTACAGCTCTTACCAGGATTTCGACTTTTCTATCCCTGTAGGTACTACGGGCGACAGCTACGACCGTTTCCAGGTGCGTAACGCCGAAATGTGGGAAAGTATCAGCATCATCCGCCAGGCAATGGATAAAGTGAAAAGCCTGCCGGCAGATGTATTCCACGCAGATATACCTGCTTATTACCTGCCTGAAAAACAGGATGTATATACAAAAATGGAAGCGCTCATTTATCACTTTAAAATAGTGATGGGAGAAGCAGACATGCTTCCGGGTGAAGTGTACAACGCAGTAGAAGGCGCCAACGGTGAACTTGGATTTTACCTGATCAGCGATGGTGGGCGCAGCCCTTACCGGTTGCACTTCCGCCGTCCCTGCTTCATTTACTACCAGGCGTATGCTGAACTGGTACAGGGCTCTATGCTGAGCGATGCGATCGTTTGCATGAGCAGCCTTAACCTGATTGCAGGTGAACTGGATGCGTAGTTGCGCTATTGAATATTTCGAAGATTAAAGCTGAATAAAAAAATGGCTGTGGTTCAATTTTCTGAAGAGAAACTGAATAAAGTAAAAGAAATCATTGCACGCTACCCGGAAGGGAAGCAGAAAAGTGCGTTGATACCGGTGTTGCACCTGGCTCAGGAAGCATTTGGGGGATGGCTGAGTGCAGAAACAATGGACTACGTTGCAACTTTACTGCAACTGAAATCAATTGAAGTGTATGAAGTAGCTACCTTCTACAGCATGTTTAACCTGAAACCCGTAGGCACCTATTTATTTGAGGTATGCCAAACAGGTCCATGCATGGTGAGTGGCTCCGATCAGATCATTGATTACATTAAAAACAAGCTGGGCATCGGCGTAGGTGAAACTACCGCCGACGGGCTGTTTACCCTTAAAACGGTTGAATGCCTCGGCGCCTGCGGTTATGCTCCCATGATGCAATTGGGGAAACATTACCGGGAACACCTTACACCGGCCAAAGTAGATGAAATCATTGCAGAATGCAGGTCTAAAGCAAACGCTAACTGATGCATCCAAAAAACAACATGATCATGCGTTTAAAGGAAATGTATCAGCGCCACAAATTATTAGTCGTGGAAGCCATACTGCTGATGGTGTTACTCACCGCCCTGTGGCGGATCGATAACTGGCTTGTTTCCGTTACTTGTGGCGTAAGCGCAGGTCTCCTGTTTTACAGGCTCGCAGAACGCATTTCGCAACACGGCATACGTAAGGCATAAAAGATATACACAAATCTGGTAATGAAACCGGCATACCGGTAACATTACACCATAAGGAAGACAATGGGACGCAAATTACTGTTAGATAAAGCACATATTGAAGGCATCCGGTATTATGACACCTACCGGAGCAACGGCGGTTATGCTGCAGCTGAAAAGGCGCTGAAAACCCTGGGGCCGGACGGCGTACTGGATGAAGTGAAGAAGAGTGGCCTGAGAGGCCGTGGCGGCGCGGGTTTCCCTACCGGCCTGAAATGGAGTTTCATCGCCAAACCGGAAGGCGTGCCACGCTACCTGGTTTGTAA
This sequence comes from Chitinophaga sp., assembly GCF_035564935.1. Taxonomy (GTDB): domain Bacteria; phylum Bacteroidota; class Bacteroidia; order Chitinophagales; family Chitinophagaceae; genus Chitinophaga. The sequence goes on from NZ_DATMTE010000433.1 coordinate 6,954, forward strand.
TGCCGATGAATCGGAACCAGGTACGTTCAAAGACCGCTACCTCATGGAATTTATCCCCCACCTCCTCATTGAGGGATTACTCATCTCCAGCTTTGCCCTCGGCGCTAACAGTTGCTACATCTACATCCGCGGTGAATATGCCTGGATCCCGGATATCCTGGAACAGGCCATTGCAGAAGCAAAAAATAAAGGCTGGTTGGGTAAAAATATCCAGGGCAGCGGTTTCGATCTCGAAATATATGTACAACGCGGCGCCGGCGCCTATATCTGCGGGGAAGAAACTGCCCTGATAGAATCCCTGGAAGGCAAACGCGGTAACCCACGTATTAAACCACCATTCCCGGCGGTAAAAGGACTGTGGCAATCGCCCACGGTAGTAAACAACGTGGAAACACTGGCTGCAGTAGTACCTATTATCAATATAGGCGGCGACGAATATATTAAATACGGCACCGGCAAATCTACCGGTACCAAACTCATTTCCGCCTGCGGTAATATCAACAAACCCGGCGTTTATGAAATCGAAATGAATATCTCCGTAGAAGAATTTATCTATTCTGATGAATACTGCGGTGGTATCAAAAATAATAAAAGGCTGAAAGCCTGTATCCCTGGCGGTTCTTCCGTACCGGTATTACCCGCTAACCTGCTGCTGAAAACTGCAAAAGGCGAAACCCGTATGATGACCTATGAAAGCCTGGCCGATGGCGGGTTTGCAACAGGATCTATGCTGGGTTCCGGCGGATTTATTGTAATGGATGAAGACCAGTGTATTGTGCGCAATACCCTTACCTTCGCACGCTTTTATCACCACGAAAGCTGCGGCCAGTGCAGCCCTTGCCGTGAAGGAACCGGATGGATGAAGAAAGTGCTCCACAACATCGAGTACGGTAAAGGTAAAATGAGCGACATCGATCTGCTGTGGGATATCCAGCGTAAAATAGAAGGAAACACGATCTGCCCGCTCGGCGATGCAGCAGCATGGCCGGTAGCAGCAGCCATCCGTCATTTCCGTGATGAATTTGAATGGCATGTGGCAAATCCTGATGAATCACAGACCCGTAACTTCGGCCTGGCCCATTACGCAGATCCGTTGCCGGTACCAACACCTGCGGCTGTATAACAGGTATACATCTACTGAAATAAAGAATCTATATATAACAAACGTTGCTCCCCGCGAGCACAAAAGATATTAAGATGGCGGAGGAAATAAAATTATTTAAGGTTAAGATCGATAACATCTCTGTAGAGGTGGAACCCGGTACAACCATACTGAATGCGGCCCGGAAGATAGGAGGAGAAGTAGTGCCGCCGGCCATGTGTTACTATTCCAAACTGCAGGGCAGCGGCGGTAAATGCCGTACCTGCCTGGTAAAAGTATCTAAAGGCTCCGATGCCGATCCGCGCCCGATGCCTAAACTGGTAGCCAGCTGCCGTACCACTGTAATGGACGGTATGGAAGTAGCCAACATCACTTCCCCGGAAGTACTGGATGCCCGTAAAGGTGTGGTGGAATTTCTGCTGCTCAATCACCCGCTGGACTGCCCGGTTTGTGATCAGGCCGGAGAGTGCCACCTGCAGGACCTGAGCTACGAACACGGCGCCGATGCCACCCGTTACGAATTTAAACGCAGAACATTTGATAAAGTGGATCTCGGCGATCATATCAAACTGCATATGACACGCTGCATCCTTTGCTACCGTTGCGTATACACTGCCGATCAGCTCACACAAAAACGCGAACATGGTATCCTGGGCCGTGGCGATGCTTCCGAAATCAGCACCTACATCTCCCAGTCGCTTGATAACGATTTTATCGGTAACGTCATCGACGTTTGCCCGGTAGGCGCTTTAACCGATCAAACCTTCCGCTTTAAAAACCGCGTGTGGTTCCTGAAACCGGTAGATGCACACCGTGACTGCGAAAACCCGAAATGCTGCGGTAAAACCGTATTGTGGATGCGTGGTGATGAAATATTCCGCGTAACCGCCCGTAAAGATAAATACGGTGAAGTGGAAGACTTTATCTGCGATACCTGCCGCTTCGACAAGAAAGAAGCAAAAGACTGGATCATTGAAGGTCCGCGCAAAATAGAACGTAACAGCGTTATTTCCCAGGGTCACTACGTGAATACCGTAAAACCTAAAGATCCGCTGGTGGAAGTATTGGATGGAAGACAACCACGGCTGTTGTTTGACATTCACTCTGAAAGCAAGGTAAACAGGCCGGATGTTGATCTGTCGAAGATCAACGGACCTGCTCACTCTGATGATTTTAAGAAATAACAATCGTAATTACGTGTAAGTATGACCTTATTAAGCATAGATTGGTTTTTTGTAATTGAAAAAGTACTCCTGATATCGGGAGTGCTGGTACTTTCACTGGTAGTGGCTATGTATTCTACCTGGGGCGAAAGAAAGGTGGCAGCCTGGATCCAGGACCGTTTAGGCCCTAACCGCGCAGGTTTCATGGGATTGCTGCAGCCGCTGGCGGATGGTGGTAAACTTTTCTTTAAAGAAGAAATTATTCCTACCAATTCCAACCGTTTTCTCTTCGTATTGGGTCCTTCTATTGCCATGCTGGTAGCCTGTATGACCAGCGCCGTAATTCCCTGGGGCGATTCGCTGGTAATTGCCGGCCGCACCGTTTCCCTGCAGATCGCAGATGTGAACATCGGGATCCTTTTCATTTTCGGCGTAGTAAGTATGGGTGTATACGGTATTATGATCGGTGGCTGGGCTTCCAATAATAAATACTCCCTTTTGGCCTCTGTTCGTGCAGCTTCGCAGATCATTTCCTACGAGCTGCCCATGGGACTGGCGCTGATTGCATTACTGATGCTCACCGGTTCCCTGAGCCTGAAAGATATTGTAGAGCAACAGCGTCATGGTTTATGGAACGTGGTGTATCAGCCATTAGGATTTTTTATCTTCCTGGTATGCGCTTTTGCTGAATGTAACCGCGCACCGTTCGATTTACCGGAAGCAGAAAACGAACTGAATGGTGGTTACCACCTGGAATACTCTTCCATGAAACTCGGTTTCTTCCTGTTTGCGGAATATATCAACATGTTCATTAGTTCGGCACTGATCTCCACCATGTATTTCGGTGGTTATGCCTTCCCTTACATGGATAAACTGGGGCTGGATCCGAATGTAGTAACTATCCTCGGGTTCCTGGCATTGTTTGTAAAAACACTGCTGTTCATTTTCTTCTTTATGTGGGTACGCTGGACGGTTCCGAGATTCCGTTACGACCAGCTGATGCGCCTGGGATGGAAGATCATGATCCCGCTGGCACTGGTAAATATGTTGATCACCGGCGCCCTGGTATTGGCCCGTCAACACTAATTATTATCTGATTAAATACACACAGAACGTGTGGATTAAATAAAGCATTCATTATGCAAGCATTAACTAACAGGGCAAAAGCAGTAGACCGCCGGCCAATGACACTGGCCGAGAAGATGTACATCCCTGCTATTGCCAAAGGTATGGGTATCACTTTTAAGCACCTTTTTCAGAAAAAAGCGACCGTTAGCTTTCCTGAAAAAAAGCGTGATTTCAGCCCCGTATTCCGCGGGTTGCATGTGCTGAACCGGGATGAAGAAGGACGTGAAAGATGCACCGCCTGCGGATTGTGCGCAGTGGCCTGTCCTGCTGAAGCCATTACCATGGAAGCAGCTGAAAGAAAAGAAGGGGAGGAACACCTGTACAGGGAAGAAAAGTATGCAGCGAAATACGAGATCAATATGCTCCGTTGCATATTCTGTGGTTTTTGTGAAGAAGCTTGTCCGAAAGATGCTGTTTATATGTCTGAAACATTTGCCCCGGCAAACTACCAGCGTAAAGGCTTTATCTATGGAAAAGATGACCTGCTGATTCCTCATCCGAAAGAAGGCAAATAATATTATTCACAGCGCACATTTAGCTAAAAATACAATAGTCAAACATAGCAGAGATGGGAATGAGTATACAACAAATAATTTTCATGGTGCTGTCGGTCGTGGCGCTGGTATCAGCGTTAGGCGTGGTGTTGAGTAAAAACCCTGTGACGAGTGTGTTGTGCCTGATCGTAACATTCTTTACCATAGCAGGGCACTACATCATGATGAATGCCCAGTTCCTGGCAGTAGTACATATCATTGTATATGCAGGGGCCATCATGGTATTGTTCCTGTACGTACTGATGCTCATGAACCTGAATGCTGAACTGGAACCCCAGAAGCGCAACTGGCTGAAATATGCCGGCGCTATCAGCGGTGGTGCATTGCTGGTGGTACTGGTAGCTGCATTACGCGATGCCAGCATGCCGGCCCTGAGCACAAGCGCTACTGATATCGGGCTGATCAAAAATCTCGGTATGATCCTGTTCAAACAATATGTGGTGCCGTTTGAAGTGAGCAGTATCCTGTTCCTCAGTGCAATGATCGGCGCCGTGGTAATTGGTAAAAAAGAATAGCCATACGGAATGATCCGTAATTTCTAACTCGTAATTTATTTTATGCCTGTTCAATATTACATATTCCTGAGTATCGCCTTGTTTTGCATAGGTGTGATGGGTGTTCTGATGCGCAGAAATGCGATTATTATTTTTATGTGCATAGAGCTGATGCTGAATGCCGTGAACCTGCTGATGGTATCATTTTCCAAGATGTGGGCGGATGCAGGCAGGGTGGATGCCGGTTCTGCACAACTCTTCGTATTTTTTATAATGGTGGTAGCAGCTGCAGAAGTGGCGGTTGGACTGGCTATCATTACTATGGTGTACAGAAACACACACTCAGTAGATATTAACATTCTTAACAGGCTGAAAAATTAATAATTCTGTTTTCTCAATTATTAAATTTTTCGACGTCGTAAATAGAATTGATAAATGATTAATCTTGTTTGGCTGGTACCATTTTTACCATTATTGGGTTTCCTGGTGAATGGATTGGGACGCAGATTTTTATCCAAGTCCCTGGTAGGATTTGTTGGCAGTGGCGCAATACTGGCGTCCTTTGTGATTAGCTTATTAATATTCCTGGAAGTTAAAGCCCCTGGATTTTCTGCGCAAACAGTGCACCTGTTTGATTTCATATCTGTAGGCTCCCTGCAGATCCCCTTTGCCTTCCAGGTAGATCAGTTGAGTGCCCTGTTCCTGCTGGTGATCACCGGTGTGGGTACGCTGATCCATATCTACTCTACTTCTTACATGCACGACGAAAGTGATGAGAGTTTTGCAAGATATTTCGCTTATCTCAACCTGTTCGTGTTTTCCATGTTAATACTGGTGCTGGGCGCCAATTATGTGATGATGTTCATTGGCTGGGAAGGTGTTGGTCTTTGTTCTTATCTCCTCATCGGCTTCTGGTTTAAAAATACCAGCTATAACAATGCTGCCAAAAAAGCATTCGTGATGAACCGCATCGGCGACCTTGGTTTCCTGATCGCCATCTTTTTCATGATCATGCAGTTTGGAACTGTTACTTTCCCTGAAGTATTTGCCAAAGCAGCGCCACTGGGCATGAACAACGGCATTATCACGGCTATTGCCATGCTGATGTTTGTGGGTGCAATGGGTAAATCTGCACAGATCCCTTTATATACCTGGTTACCGGATGCGATGGCGGGTCCTACCCCGGTATCAGCCCTGATCCACGCGGCTACAATGGTTACTGCCGGTATCTATATGATTGCGCGCAGCAATGTGATCTATACCCTGGCGCCGCATATTCAAACGGTGATTGCGGTTATTGGTCTTGCTACCGCTTTGTTTGCCGCCTCTATTGCATTAAAGCAGAATGATATTAAAAAAGTGCTGGCTTATTCCACAGTGAGCCAGTTAGGGTATATGTTCCTGGCCCTGGGTGTGGGCGCCTATGGAGCTGCTGTGTTTCATGTAATGACACACGCCTTCTTCAAAGCCTTGTTGTTCCTCGGTTCCGGTTCCGTGATCCATGCAATGGGCGGTGAGCAGGATATCAGGAAAATGGGCGGGCTCAGGAAATTCATGCCTACCACTACCTGGACATTCTTTGTAGGATGCCTGGCCATTGCTGGTATCCCCGGTTTTTCCGGTTTCTTCTCCAAAGATGAGATCCTGGCTGAAGCGTTTGCCAACAACCCGGTTTTATATGTACTGGGTTTGATAGGTGCGCTGATGACAGCCTTCTATATGTTCCGTTTATATTATATCACTTTCAGCGGTAAATTCCGGGGTACTCACGAACAGGAGCATCACCTGCATGAAAGTCCTGCAGCTATCACCATTCCATTGGTGATCCTGGCGGTACTTTCCGTGATAGGCGGTTATGTTGGTTTACCGGAAGTTTTTGGAACAAAGAACATGCTGGCGGAATACCTGGCGCCGGTGTTTGCACCGTCTGCGCCTTTCGCTGTGGAGCATCACCTGTCGCACAACACAGAATGGCTGCTGATGGGTGTGAGCAGTGTGCTGGTGATTGTATTTATCCTGCTGGCGCGACAGAAATTCACGAAGTTTGAAGATGCGGGTAAAGAAAGTACTGGTTTGGCAAAAGTGCTCGAAAACAAATGGTATATAGATGAACTGTATGATACTATTATCGTAAAACCATTGTATGAATTGTCCCGTTTCTTCCGCGATGTGGTGGAAAAAGCGGGTATCGACAAACTGGTGAACGGTGTAGGCCGCGGTGTACAATGGGGCGGTCAGCAGATTCGCCTGGTACAGAACGGGCAGGTGGGTTTTTACATCTTTGCAATGGTCATCGGTATGATCTTATTATTTGTGATCGGATTCTTATTATAAACCAATAGCAGAAGTTACAAGCGCAGATAAATTATGTTGACAGTTTTATTAATATTGATTCCTTTCATAGCGGGCCTTATTGCATTTGGTCTGAAGGGATCCGGGCCAAAAGTGCTGGGCATGATCTCATCGCTGGCAACAGTGGTGATAGCAATTGGATCGTGGTGCCGCTTTCGTACTGCTCCCGACAGCCTGAACTTTGTTGCCAACTGGATTCCCCAGCTGGGGAGCCAGTTCCGTGTTGGATTAGATGGAATGGGGGTGATGCTTTGCTTACTTACGGCGATTGCTTCCCTGCTTGTTTTCATTACTATTTATAACCGCAACTATGAAAAGGCAAATGTCTTTTATGGTTTGATGTTATTATCACAGGCCGGCTTAACCGGTGTATTCACCGCTTATGATGCCCTGCAGTTTTACATATTCTGGGAACTGGCCCTGATTCCTGTTTATTTCCTCTGCTCTTTGTGGGGTGGTGAAAAACGGATTGCCGTTACCTTTAAATTCTTCGTGTACACTTTCCTGGGCTCGCTGCTGATGCTGGTAGGTATTATCTATCTTTATTCGCAAACCCCGGATCACTCTTTCAGCTGGACTTCCTTCACCACTATGCAGGTGAACCCGGAAGATCAGAAATGGCTGTTCTGGTTATTCTTCGTGGCCTTTGCCATTAAGATGCCGGTATTTCCTTTTCACACCTGGCAGCCCGATACCTACGAGCAGTCGCCTACGCCTGTTACCATGATCCTTTCCGGTGTAATGGTAAAAATGGGTTTGTTTGGCGTGATCCGCTGGCTGTTGCCGGTATTGCCACAGGGCGCTGCTATGTGGTCCGATGTGGCTATTGTACTATGTATCATCGGTATCATCTATGCGTCCTGCATTGCCATGGTACAAAACGACCTGAAACGCTTAATCGCTTACTCTTCCATAGCGCACATCGGTTTGATGTGTGCAGCTATTTTTGCCAATAATGAACAGAGTCTCCAGGGGATAATGGTACAGATGTTTAACCACGGTATCAATATCATTGGCTTGTGGATCATCGTGGAAGTGATCCAGAACCGCCTTGGCATCAGGAACCTGGACCAGATGGGTGGTATGGCGCAGAAAGCGCCGCGGATGGCTATTTTCCTCGTTATTATCAGCCTGGCTAACATCGGTTTACCACTCACCAATGGTTTTATTGGCGAGTTCCTGATGTTCAGCGGGTTGTTCCAATATAATCACTGGTTTATGGCATTTGCCGGGTTAGGTATTATTCTTTCTGCTGTATATACCCTGGGTATGATTCAGAAGGTGATATTTGGCGAGGGAAATGAATTAACCGCAACTACTACAGATCTGCAGCCGGGTGAAACACTGGCATTGAGCCTGGTGGTGATCATGATCATAGTGCTGGGCGTTTATCCCAAACCTATGCTGGATCTGGTGAGCGGCACATCTGAAGTGGTAAGTAAATTATTCTGATCTTCAGCTGTCAGCTGAATACCGGAATGGAAAAATTTGTAACGGGGTTTTGTAACGCAAAAATATGAATGCACTAATTTCTACTGCTTTATCGGGCGTTGTACTGATGTTTGTTGGTTTATTTGTACGCAATAAGCAGCATATTAAATTTTTTGCCATCGCGGCCATCCTCATAGCATTTATTGCTAACCTGGCGCAATATCCGTCTGTAGAGCATGGCGGGTATATCATGTATGGCATGATTGAAGTGACCAAATTTGGTGTGTTGTTCAATGCTGTAGCATTGGGCGCCACCTTGTTATATTTCCTGTTATCGGGCAGTGAGTTTGAGAAGGTAGGAGAGCATGTGGCCGATTATTTCGCCCTGATATTTTTTATCCTGGCGGGTATTTCGCTGGCCACTTCATTCAGTAATCTGCTGATGCTGTTCCTGGCGGTTGAAATTATGTCTATCCCGCAGTATATCCTTGCGGGCGCTGATAAGAAAAGCCTGAAAAGTAATGAAGCTTCCCTGAAGTATTTCCTGATGGGATCTTTTTCCACCGGTATCCTGCTCATGGGTATTACCCTGATCTATGGCGCTGCGGGCACTTTTGATATTTCCGGTTTAGGACTGGGCGCAGAAAGCGTGCATCCGTTGGCGTTATGCGGTATCATCCTGATGGTATTTGCCCTGTCCTTTAAAGTATCTGCGGTACCATTCCATTTCTGGACACCAGACGTATACGATGGTTCACCCACTGTGTTCACCTCTTTTATGTCTACCGTTGTAAAAGCCGGTGGATTTGTGGCTTTCCTGCGGATGTTCCACAGCAGCTTTGCCGGCGGTAACATCAGCGAACACTGGACCCTGATCCTTTCCATTATTACTGCTGCTACCCTGATACTTGGTAACTTCAGCGCGGTATTCCAGCAAAGTGTGAAACGTATGCTGGCTTATTCCAGTATTGCACAGGCAGGCTTTATGCTGTTTGCCGTGGTAGCCATGAATAACAGGGGCGCAGAAGGGATTATCCTTTACGCTGCCGCCTACAGTATTGCTACTATCGGTGTGTTTGCAGTATTGATGAAACTGAAAGATTATACC
>NZ_DATMTE010000434.1:0-3587 GCF_035564935.1 Chitinophaga sp.
TATCTTCCTTGCTGCGCAGGTAACATTTATGGCTTGGAACCTGTCCGTGCTTTTAAGCAACATATAAGCGGTGCCCATTGAATTAATACCGGTGCCAATGTATTTATCAACAAAACCCAACAACACCCCTGCTTAACAAGCGGATAACAAAACAACACCCGTTCCGGTAGGGGAACGGGTGTCAATAAAGTTCGCCGGCCTGGTTGTCTATTTCAAGCTGGCAATATCAATTACAAACCGGTACTTCACATCGCCTTTCAGCATCCTTTCGTAAGCAGTATTGATATCTTTAATATTAATTACTTCCACATCACTGGTAATATTATGTTCCGCGCAATAATCCAGCATCTCCTGGGTTTCACGGATACCGCCGATAAGTGATCCGGCAATGCTCCTGCGCCCCATGATCAGGTGGAAAGCCGGTACGACGGAGGGCTCCGGGGGTACGCCAAGGCAAATCATCACCCCGTCCAGGTTTAGCAGGTTCAGGTAAGTAGTGTAATCGTGCGGGGCGGAAATGGTATTGATGATAAAATCGAACTTGTTGCGAAGCTGTTTTACCTGTTCCTTATCCTTCATCAACGCAAAATGATGCGCGCCTAAACGGCGGGCATCCGCTTCTTTGGAAGGGGAAGTGCTCAGCATGGTTACTTCTGCGCCCATAGAAGCTGCCAGTTTAACCGCCATATGTCCCAGGCCTCCTAAACCAACCACGCCCACTTTGTGGCCCTTACCTACTTTCCAGTGACGGAGCGGGGAATAAGTAGTGATGCCGGCGCATAACAGCGGTGCAACGCCTTCCAGGGGCAGTTTATCGGAAACTTTCAGGGTATATTTTTCATCCGTTACAATATGCGTGGAATAACCGCCATAGGTGGGCGTTTTCCGGTCCATTTCATAACCGTTGTAAGTGCTGGCGCCGCCGGTGATGCAATACTGTTCTTCCCCCGCCCTGCAGGGATCGCAAACCCTGCAGGAGTCTACAAAACAACCGATCCCCGCCAGGTCACCTACTTTAAACTTTGTTACATGATCGCCAACTTTGGTAATACGCCCCACAATTTCATGGCCGGGAACCATCGGGTAAATAGAATTGCCCCACTCATTCCTTACCTGGTGGATATCGGAATGGCATACGCCACAATAAAGGATTTCAATCTGTACATCATGCGGACCGGGATCTCTCCGTTCAAAATTCCAGGGACCCAACGGAGATGCAGCGTCCTGTACCGCATAAGATTTTGTTGCAATCATGGTGTAAAATTTTAGTCACCCTAAGCTACGTAATTTGTACTATCGCCGTAAAGCCACTGGTGTAAAACAGCGCTTTTTACTGTTTTTTCAATAACTTATACAGTAATAGGCAAACAACTGATTTTTATTTTTGATATAAAATAATAAGATCATGGAGCTTCACTTAAAAGGCAAAGTAGCCATTGTTACCGGTGGCAGTAAAGGAATCGGCAAAGGCATTGCCGCATCTTTACTACAGGAAGGCGTTACCGTAGTGATCACCGCCCGCAATGCGGATGAACTGGAAGATACAGCGGCCATGTTCCGCCTGCAGGGACTGGATGTACTGGCAGTAGTAGCTGATATGACAAAGGAAGCCGATCTGCAGCAACTGGTGACCACTACCGTGCAGCAGTTGGGCCACATTGATATCCTGGTTAACAATGCCGGCGGTATAGACGCTTTCGGGCCGCTGGACAACATCAGCATGGCGCAGTGGCGACAGGTATTTGACATTAATTTCTTCGGCCTGGTAGCGCTCACCCAACTGGTGATCCCTCATATGAAAAAACAGGGTGGCGGAAGGATCATCAATATTTCCTCCGAAAATGCGGAACAGCCGGATCCTAATATGGGACACTATAATGCCACCAAAGCCGCGCTGAACAACTATTCGAAAACGCTGTCGCAGAATTACGGGAAAGACAATATCCTCGTGAACACTGTTTCCCCGGCATTTATCAAAACACCACTGGTAGATGAAATGCTGGAAGGCATCTCCAAAGAAAAAAATATTTCAATTGCCGATGCCGCCAGGGAATTTCTCAGGCAAAACCGTCCTTACCAGGTATTGGGCCGACCCGGTACCCCGGAAGAAACCGGCAGCCTGGTGGCATTCCTGGCTTCGGATCATGCTTCCTTCATTACGGGTGCGGTATTCCGGGTGGATGGAGGATCTGTAGGCGCTGTATAAATAATAGCTATGTTAAGTTTCTGGGAGAAGGAAAGCCTCCTGCAATACGACTATATCATTGTGGGCAGCGGTATTGTTGGTTTGTCGGCTGCCATCAGCCTGAAAGAACGGGCGCCCGGCAGCCGGGTGCTGGTGCTGGAGAGAGATATTTTGCCCACCGGCGCCAGTACTAAAAATGCCGGTTTTGCCTGTATAGGGAGCCTAACCGAAATACTTACCGATCTGCAAACCATGCCTGCGGAAGAAGTAAAGAACCTGGTAAACCTGCGCCTGCGTGGCCTTCGCCTGTTGCGCAGCCGCCTGGGAGACGCCGCTGTGAACTACCGGGAAAACGGCAGCCATGAACTGATAGGCCCCCGCGAAGAGTGGGCCCTGCACCAGCTTCCTGAAGTAAACAGCCTGCTGGGCGATCTCTTCGAAGGAAAGCCGGCATTCACCCTGGCAAACGACCGCCTCCCGGCCTTTGGCTTTGCCCCCGGTTACGTGAAAGCCCTCATCAGTAATAATTTCGAAGGAGAGCTGCATACCGGCAAAATGATGCGCGCACTTATTGACACCGCTATATTAAAAGGCGTGGAAATAAAAACCGGGTGTACGGTAAAAGCAATAGACGATTTTCATACAGGGGTAAACGTTATAGTACCGCATCAAACCCTGCAGGAAAACATGGCCTTCTCCGCCCGTAAAGTGCTCATTTGTACCAACGCTTTTACCCGCCGCCTGCTTCCGGATGAGGAAGTGGTGCCTGGCCGGGGGCAGGTACTTATTACCGCGCCGGTGAAGGAGCTGCCTTTTAAAGGGGTTTTCCACATGGAGGAAGGGTATTACTATTTCAGGGAACTGGAGGGCAGGGTGCTGCTGGGCGGTGGCCGGCAGCTGGACTTTGCCGGGGAAACCTCCACTGATTTCCGTTTCAACGACAATATCCAGCACCAGCTGGAAGAATTGCTGCATAAAGTAATACTGCCCGGCCGGGAAGTAACCGTGGCCGACAGGTGGACCGGTATTATGGCCTTTGGCAAAACGAAGCAACCTATCGTAAAAGTACATACGAAAAACGTGATCATCGGTGTTCGCATGGGAGGGATGGGAGTAGCCATCGGTTCCGTAATCGGGGATAACATCGCCATCATGGCACTGGAATAGGGAAGGTCATCATCCCCGTCAGAATGTTTTTTTCCCCCTTTGACGGAAAAACTTGCTTCCCGATTTTCTGTGTTCTATATTTATTTTTTATTTCCACGCTATCAGGCATTCAGTTGACAACTCCCACCCCCTAGAAGGAAAGGAAATCAATCTGGAAGGTATTTTATTACGTTCACGGTACCTTTTGTGAAAGTAAAGGGTATCAATTGTTTCTTTTTATATAAATGCACTATGA